>CAZJXY010000105.1:0-9725 GCA_964549925.1 uncultured Bdellovibrionales bacterium
ACGCTGGCGTAACGTGCCTCTGTTGGATCAATTAAGTCGGTGTATTCTAAGAGCACACCGCGAAGCAGTATTGCAGTTAGCAACAAAGTTAGCGGAAGAACCGCGGTAAACTTCATTTAATCCTCAATGGCTAACCACACTTCAACCCAGATAGTAGCGCTTTGAGATCAATGCAACAAGTTGTAGGACCAGTTAATTGCGAGGAACCTAATTGGCACCTATCAATAAAACGCATCCCGCCACAATGAGGAAAGCGCCTAGGCCGTGCCGTAGAGTAAAAGGCTCGCCCAAGAAAACTGCAGCTAGAATCATGGCGACCACAATGCTCAACTTGTCGACCGGTGCAACTTGAGAAACTGCCCCAAGTTTGAGCGCTTTAAAGTAGCACAACCAGGACACTCCGGTTGCGAGCCCCGAGAGACTTAAGAGGGTCAACGTCCTGTAAGATACAGCTCCAATAATTTGTTCCGCGCGAAAAATTGCGATTACCCATGCCAAAATTACTACGACCGTAGTCCTAATCGCCGTTGCAAGGTTTGAATCAACCTGCTCCACCCCTATTTTAGCAAGTACTGCAGTAATTCCCGCAAAGAGAGCGGATAAAAGTGCCCAGACTAACCATTCCATTTTAATTCCTATGACTTGAGTAAAACGGGAGACTTCTTGTCTGATTGAATTGTACATTATTTAAAACCTAATCGCGATTATGAGTAATTTATTGCAGATTGCGACAAAGTCGTTAAGGCACCCAGTTTTGTCCCCCGCCCCAATCAATTAGCGAGTCCGCAGATCTTGTGGATCCTTATCTCCTGTAGTGTTATTGGTGCCGTCTCTGTTGGTTTAGACAATGTAATTTAAGGAATGACAGTATGAACTCGAAAAGCAGCGAGAACGTCGGTAAGTGCCCAGTCATGGGCGGAATCCCTAGGAGCACCCAAGCGTCAGCGCGTTCGAACGCGGATTGGTGGCCAAATCAACTGAATTTGAAACTACTCAACAAGAGATCGCCGAAAGTTGACCCGATGGGGAAGGATTTCAATTACTCTGAGGAATTTAAGAAGCTCGACTTGAATGCTCTAAGAGATGATGTTTATGCGGTGATGACCAAATCTCAAGATTGGTGGCCAGCTGACTACGGCCACTATGGACCGCTCTTTATCCGGATGGCATGGCACAGCGCTGGAACGTACCGCTTAGGTGACGGCCGCGGCGGCGCAGGCTCGGGAACATTGCGCTTTGCCCCTTTGGGTAGTTGGCCTGATAACGCAAATTTGGATAAAGCCCGGCGATTACTTTGGCCAGTGAAGAAAAAGTACGGTCGAAGAATATCTTGGGCCGATTTAATGATCTTTGCCGGGAACTGCGCACTTGAATCGATGGGATTTAAGACATTCGGATTCGCCGGTGGGCGTGAAGATGTGTGGGAGCCGGATGATGATATTTATTGGGGACCAGAAACCGAATGGCTGGGCGATAAGCGCTACAGCGGAGATAGGCAGCTAGAGAATCCGCTAGGTGCAGTCCAAATGGGGCTAATCTACGTTAACCCAGAGGGTCCTAACGGAAAGCCAGATCCTGCGGCTGCCGCTAAGGATATTCGGGAAACGTTCGCGCGCATGGCGATGAATGATGAGGAGACCGTTGCCTTGATTGCAGGTGGACACACTTTTGGAAAGTGCCATGGTGCCGCGAGTGCAGCTCAGTACGTTGGCCCTGAACCAGAAGGTTCCCCAATTGAGCAACAAGGGCTTGGTTGGAAAAATAGCTTCGGATCCGGAAAAGGAGCCGAGACGATCACCAGCGGGTTGGAAGGCGCTTGGACGACGAACCCCGCCAAGTGGGACAATAATTATTTTGAAAATCTCTTTGGCTTTGAGTGGGAAGTTATCAAGGGTCCAGGAGGAGCGTGGCAGTGGACACCAAAGGGCGGTGCAGGCAAAAATACTGTTCCCGATGCCCATGACAGTTCAAAAAAACATCCACCTATGATGCTGACTACCGATCTCTCACTTAGAGTAGACCCGGCATATGCTGAGATATCGAAGCGCTTTCTTAAGAATCCGGGACAATTTGCTGACGCTTTCGCAAGAGCTTGGTTTAAACTAACTCACCGGGATATGGGGCCGATTGCTCGATATTTGGGCCCATTGGTTCCGAAGGAATCACTGCTCTGGCAGGATCCGATTCCGGCGCTTAATCATGAATTAGTCGGTGAGAGGGAAATAGCGGATCTGAAGGTCCAAATTCTTTCGTCGGGGTTATCAATCGCGCAATTGGTATCGGCGGCGTGGGCATCAGCTGCAACCTTTCGCAACACAGATAAGCGCGGCGGTGCAAACGGAGCGCGCATTCGCCTTTCGCCTCAAAAGAACTGGAAGGTTAATAACCCAGCGGAACTTGCCAAGGTGCTCCAGACTCTAGAAGAGGTTCAATCGACCTTTAACAAGTCCCAGGCCAAAGGCAAAAAAGTTTCGCTAGCTGATCTAATAGTTCTTGGTGGTTGTGCTGCGATCGAAGCTGCTGCGAAGAAAGCCGGACTGAGTATACATGTTCCGTTTAGTCCAGGTCGAATGGATGCATTAGAGGATCAAACGGATGCGGCCTCATTTGCTGTTTTGGAGCCAACGTTTGACGGCTTCCGTAATTATTACGATCAACGACATAGCGAGCCAGCTGAAGAGTTATTGATCGAGAGAGCATCCCTATTGAGCCTGAGCGCTCCAGAGATGACTGTGCTTCTTGGCGGATTGCGAGTGCTGAATGTCACAGCTGAAAGGTCTGAGCTCGGGGTGTTTACAAGCCACCCGGAAAATTTAAGCAACGACTTTTTTGTCAATTTGCTCGATAACAATATTGAGTGGAGCAGGTCGAAAAAATGCGCACATGTCTTTGAAGGCAGAGAACGTAGTACCGGAGAGGTTAAGTGGCACGGCACGGCTGTTGACTTGATATTCGGTTCAAATCCAGAGCTTAGAGCTCTCGCTGAAGTTTACGCCTGTGACGATGCTAAAGAGAAGTTCGCTCATGACTTTGTGGCAGCATGGAATAAGGTGATGAACTTGGATAGATTTTAGGCGATGTAGCTCTAACACTCAGTCGCTTCCGTTGGTATGAGGCAACGCACGCTTACTCGATTGAATGCACCCCGAACATGTTTCCTTCGGTATCATTTGCCAGTCCGATAAATCCATACTGCCCGATCGAAAACTTTTCGCGCTCGACTTTTCCGCCGGCCTTAGCTACACGACTAAGTTCAATCGCGCAATCATTTGAGCCGAAGTATACTAACGTCCCACCACCTCCCGAGGGAAAACCGGGCATCCTAACCAAGGCCCCGGCACAACCAGCACTGCCCTTTAACATCGGGAAGCCCCAGATCTCAAAACCGGAATGACGCTGCTCCACCGATTCCGGACTTTCTAGCTTTTGTAGTTTTACTCCGAGCACCGATTCGTAGAACTTCTTTGCCCGACTCATATCCTGCACGTAAATCTCAAACCATCTGACCGGATTAGCTTCCATCTTTACTCCTATATATATTTGTATATCGCGATAAACCGTCCCGGTAAGGTAATTAGACTAAGGCTACCGACTTGTCCAAGTTTTAGGGTAACTAGCTTATTAGGCTAGATTATTGGGGTTTTGGCTTCCAATTCGGACCACAAGCTAGACTTACATTTTGCCACCGATTATTCAGCTCCATCCTTAAAATTCCGAAATTCCATTCGTATAGGCGTGCGAGGGAAGTAGTATGCGGCGGATCTACCCGTCTTTAACCACTCATAGTGTCGGAAATTTTTCTTGGCATGATAAGTTAGCCGAGATCGAGGCTTTGAAGCTAAGTAACTTTTGTCTCTTTGTGACTGGGTTAAATTTAGCCGAGCGGGATGAGCTTTATTCCAAACTCACCGCACTTTCCGGTAAATTTAAGTTCACTATCCCATTTGTTCATGCGGTCTCAAACATGCAAGAAAGCGAGTATTGGTTCTTGCAGCATAATTTTGGAGTGGAATACTTCAATTTGCACTCAGAGCGGGAATATCCCCTTGCGGTTGAACTCTCCAAAAAAATTCGTTCGAAGATACTAATTGAGAATACAGATTTAGGTTTGAGTCTAAAACGAGAAGATTTGTCAGGATTCGGCGGCATTTGCTGCGACGTCTCCCATCTTGAGGAAGCGAAATACCACGCTCAAAAATCCTATTCCGAAGTAGTCGACCTTTGTTGCCAGAACCTAGTCGGCGCGAATCATATCAGCGCGGTGAATTGTTTTGCCTGTATGTCAGGCCAGATTGACGCTGGGCGATCGACCCATATTGCGAAGTCAGTCTCGCAATTTCATTACCTTTCAGAACTTCCGGCAGTTAGTTTTGCTGAACTGTGTGCGGTTGAGCTTGAAAATCCGATTTCTGAGCAACTAAAATATATTCCAGTAATCGAACACTACATATCTGAGTCAGAGCGGCGAACTAGAAAGCTTGCGGCCTAAAGTTATCCAAAAAGAGTTTCAAAGAATCCCTTCCTTCTTTCAACCCGTACTGGTTGGCTGATTCTATTGCGCTCCCGCGAGTCAGTTTCCTGCCTGATTGCTGCTTCAGTCTCGATGAACACCTCTCTCCATCCGTTTGAGGTCAAAACATCTTTGATCGTTCGAGCTCCGCTTTTTTGTTCTGATGTGCCGGTATCAATTAGGTTCAAGATATCTCGAACTACCTTCTCAGATTGGGAATCTTCCAGATATTCTCCAAAGATTGTTTTTATTACATGTTCCTTTCTCGTTCGATCAAATAGAGTGGACAGATGAAACGCGATTGAATTTAGGCTTTGTCCTCCCCTAGGACTTTGAAGAATTTCAGCCAGAAGTTCAAGTGCTCTATTATCTCCATCCTTGATCGTAGCATTAATAACTGACTCATAGCCGTCACCTACATTTGGTAGCACCAAGTCATTCAGCACCTTTCTTATGGCCTCGTTTCTTATTGCGCTATCCCGGTCTTTAGTGGCAATGGCAGCTAGGGCTTCCAGTGTTGCATCATCTGAGTGATTTCCTACGGCCTTTATAAATACACTTCTATCCGTTGGGTTCGATGACTTAGCTAAGGCAATTAACCTCTGTTGTACCTCCCCGGGAAACTCTTCAAGTTGCGAGGCGTATTCGGCAACGACGTTTCTTAAGTTATCCGGCCCCTTTTCAAGGACTAGCATAAACTCATCCGGAAAGAGTGTTTCTTCATTAACGCCGAAACATTCCATTGTTCGGCGTCTTACACTCTCGTCATCTACAAGCAGCAAATTATATAGACGAGCCTCGGCGGCTGCATGGATCTGGTCGGAATCGAGAATAATCGATTTGACTCGTTCTGCTATATCTTCATCTTCGTCTAAGATCGCAGAGACGATCACCTCTTGAGCGAAACTTTCCGGTCGCTTTGAAAGAGCGTCTAACGCCTTTAATCGTATCTCCGAATCTTGGTCAAAAAGTGCTATTCTGGATAAAGCGTCGAGCGATGTCTCACCTCGACTCTTCGAAAGCAGACGAACCGCTGTACTGCGTGCATCCTCGAGGTCTTCATCGTCCGGATCAACTTCCGGACTGCGATTATCTCCCGCCTCCTCTTCTTCGGTATCAGCTCCGACGGATGCCGCTACTTCCCCAAACTTTGCAAATTGACCGAGCTTTAGCTCCTCTTCTGCAGAAAATGTAGCATCAAGGAGCTCTAATACGATCATTGCTTTATCGCGCTTCCAGTCTTCAGTTTCTGGGTCGAAGGCAATATCTCGAGCTTGACTTTCAAAGTCAAGGCGCTCGTGTTGTTCTAACAGTCTTGCCACCGACACTGTTGAGGCAGTCTCATCGTTTGAATCACTATGATCTTGATCCTCGACTAGTTCATCATCCTGAAGATCACCTTCATCTGAGTCATTATCATCCAAATCTTCCTCGTCACCTACCTCATCGGTATCAGAGTTAAGATATTGCTCTTCGATCTCTTCTACAAACTTGGCAGATAGCGGTGAAACCTCTTTTAAAATTTCGAGCGCATTACTTTCATTATCAGAATAGATCGAAATTTCACGGAGAATTGCGTGAGTCTCTGGATCATTCATTTTTCGTGCTATTGACCAAGCACGCTCCATCAGGGGTGACTCTGAATCATACTCACGTAGGACATGGTAAATGGCTCTCCGACCCGCAGGTACACTCCATCCCTTTTCAAGCTCGATCAGGCTTAGCGCTAAAAGGCTTGCCTCTTCTGAAGTATCTTCGGACTGAATTACTCCAGCGGCTTCTTCGATTAACCGTTCGTGCCGAAGCTTGTGGACGTCTTCCGTTTCCGGACATACCAACCCCGGTGCTGACCAGGCTAGAGTAGTCGGGCTGGCCTCGGCAGCTTCGGCGAGTCCAGATAGATATGTAGGTGTATTTGCCATAATTCCCTTCCCTGTAAGCAAATGGCAAAAACCTTAAATTTCTGTGCTGTGAGATACCTTAGGTCCAAACCTTTAAGATTGTTGCACTATAGCAAGTAATAGTATTACTGTCAAGAGCGATAGCTGCCGTGGAATCAGCGGGTTAGCCGTCCGTTCCGGTGCGCTTTAGGGCTGGCCCTTCCAACCTGGCCCGACGCTCAAGGTAGCTCATTATCTCATGTGGATTTTCCTCGCGGTCGAGAGTTTCACCCTGATCAAGGACGATAATTTCGGCGCCTTCGCCAGGATGAATTCTTGGATTGGGATGTTTGGAGTAGACCAATGCCGCAAAGCGCTGCAGCCCTGCAAAGAAGCGATCCTTTCTTGATCCGAAAAAGGCTTCTATCTGCTCAGCCTGCGTAGGGTCGACCGCAAGCTTTGTTACCCCAAAAAAGTAAGGAACTGGATCTGTCAAAAGGACGTGGTGCTTATACTTTGGACCATCTGGATACTCCCACGTGGCTCCAGCATAAGTTTCGACATTGATCTTTTGCATCGCTTCTTTGACCTGCTCTTCTGACCAACCTTTTCCGTTCAGCACACTGATAGCACGTTGAATGCCGCGGCTTACTATTCCACATCCGTGACTTTCAGCTATCAGAGTGATTGGTGTATCGTTATATATAGCACCGAGGACCAAGTCTCTAACCGTATCAATCGTTGGGTTTCCCCGGCGATTATGCGAGTCGTTTAATGCTCTAGTAAATTCACTAGCCGGGTTAGAAAGCTTAGCATTATGCACACCGAAAATTGGTCTCTGGAATGTCTGACTAACTATCTTTAGATCTTCAATATGTCCCTGGATAGACATATTGAGACCGTTTACGTAAAAAGCAGGACAGGTCTCAACGGCTGTAGCTGAGCAGTTCAATGGCTTAAGCCATTGATACGGTGTAGTTCCGGCATAAGCCTTACCTCCTTCTGCGATCAAGGCCCCATCGAAACTTCGATCTCCTTTAAAGATAGATTTTTCAAGGGGGACGGTGTGGCGCCGCGCCAATGCTAGACTAAGCTCAAGGGACTTATGAAACATCTCGTCTATTTGTGCCCGAAACTGTTGGGCATCTTCGTGCTCCGAACTCCAATCGACTAGGAGACTGTTTGTGATCTTTACTATCGCTTGTTGCGAATCTTTTTTCATTCGATTCATCATCAAGGCGTTGATCATCACACCTTTCTCTCTTGGTTCAGCGTAAACCAGATCAATTTTCGGAAGAGCGTTAACAATCTCCTTAACAGCGTTCGCTGGCTTTGCGATTATACTCTCGATTAGCTTTTCAATTTTTGACCTATTGTTATTACGATCGGCGAGGTCCACTTCAGCACCGAGTAACGATTTCCCCTGCTCTACACCGCTGTTTTCCAAATCTTTGGAGAGCGAACTTAAACTTTTATCGGACAAGTCCGAATCCTTGAGGGATGTAGGGGTTCTCTCCACTCCGAGAAAGGGGAAGAGGGTTGCGATAACACGAGTCCATGAGCTACCCGAGGGCTCCGGCTGGCTATCAGGAATACTAGTTTTTTTATCGTCTCCAAAAAACAGCATGCGATGTACCATCGAATCAAATGCTGCTGGGCGCCCTGCCTCAGTACGGTGAAATGGTGAAAGCCATCACCAAGACACTAGTCACTGAGTCTCTTTTAGTAATAACACGCGCGGGAACTTCAACCGAGGGGATATCTGCAAGACGCAGTGAACTAGAGACAGTCAAACCCCCTACAAATAGTCTCTAAGAGTTCAAATACTTAGATACCCCGATCCCCATTCCGCTTAGAAGATCAATCGCTGGAGCGGCCAAAAGCACGACCTCGGCATAGGCTATTCGATCACGTTTAATCGAACTTCGTTCCAATATAGATTTCATCAGATCCATAACCGTAGAGGCACATTCGACTCTCTCTTCAGTATTGGTGGCAACACTTTCTGTGTTAATCCTAGCAGCCTCGGCTTTCAGAAACCTGGTCTGCGCCGAATCAAAAGATACTTCCAGTAATTTTTGAAGAAAATCTGGTACTCCATCCGCTCCACCCACGCCCAACGCGCCCTCGAATTTAGGAATTATTCGACCCCATGACCTGTTTATTAGTTCCGCGGATTTTCTAACTGCAGAGTCATTAGTTCGCTCGATTAACGCAGAAATCTCATCCATGTATTGAGTCGCAAGGAAGGCTGAACGCGGGTGGATCTGCTGAACTCCTTGCATCAGCGTTTCTGGATCAAACCCAGACAGAGCTTTATTCGGATCAAGATCTCCAACTTTCGCCAATCTTACCAAGGCAATGCGGCATTCAAGCGCTCGCTGAAGGTGACGTTCCTTGATTAAGAACAGCTCACTTCCAGTGTTCGATTTAAAGGCGGCCTCGTGAGAGGTAGCAAGATTTAGAATTGCGGTATTTCCAGCGCCGTATCGGGAAATCTCTTCCAACTCGGCAACAAATTGGGTACCGCGGTCAATCGGAGGAAGGTTCTTAATGCTGACCTTTATGTCGTCCCAGTCAATTGCATCATCATTCAGAAATCCTTCTCTGGCGTAGGCGCCGCTGACTTTAAATTGCGAAGCCAAGTCTAAATATCTTTTGGAGAGTCCAGCCAAGAACGTGGCCATCGCTAAATGATCTTCTTCGGCAACCCCTCGAGACACAGAATCAATCGATGAACCGACGGAATCAAAAAGTACAAAGAGTGATCGTTTCCAACAGCTTGCAACCGGAAGGAGAGTTCGAAGCGCTTCGTCTGTTGTTACTTTACCGCATACATCACGCCAGCGCGGGATAATTCCGTGTACAGTTCCAAAAGCTGAGATTGTGTCCAATCCGGAAAGCGGTCTAACTTCCTTTACTTCGCTTAGAGGAACTTGCCCACCTCCGGCTTCAGTAGCCTGCGCATCGATGATCATATCGCCGACCGACCCAAGGCGATTGAGCGATCTTTCGCAATGCGAGTTAATGGTGTCCAGCGCGAGATCCAAACTTAGATCCTTATGCGGGACCAGCCGTAGCTCGGCCAGATGAAGTTGTGTTTCGGTAATGATTTCTGAACAGATGCCGCGGAAGGCGTGAAGGATCTCCCCTCTTAGGTGACCAATTTGCTGCTTTCCTTTCTCTGAGGGCTCGGCAATTCCAGCAGCGGTAAGAAGTAAGGACGCTTCTTTGACGTAACGGTAGGAGTTATCAATCGCGCTTCCCAAAAGCACCAAGTCGGCCTGTGAGTGATGCCACTGACTCTCTGAATGTCTTGGACCAGACTGATTTAC
>CAZJXY010000106.1:0-9718 GCA_964549925.1 uncultured Bdellovibrionales bacterium
CCGATAAAATAATTCTCATCTTTATAAAACGCGGGTAAACGGCTAAGGGCCCTATCAAGCTCCCCGGTTTCAACTCCAACGTTAACTAGAGCTACTTCGACCGGAGTAAAAATTGAGTGCGCCTCCATCGCATCAGATAATACAACCCCAGAAGTTAAATCATGTTGAATCGCATCAAAAGCGCTCCTTAGTCGCGGGGCATTATGACAAGAGTCGGCCACTACTCTTACCGCATCTTTAACTGAAGCTCCTTCGTGAATTAATGAAGTCAGAGAGATGATAGCGTTTAGTTTTGCAACTCGTTCGTCGAATTGGTACGAAGGTGACATCGAAAGCCTCCATCTAAAATAGTGCTAGGATTGTAGATACAAACTGTTTCAAGAATCAATAGCTACTACGTTAAATGCGAATTCTACTATCTAGGAAGGGAACAACCAGGCGTACTACTGGGATAATTTCCCAGTTAAAGATTTTACTATCGTCTTCCAAAATGGGAGAATTAGCCCGGACAATTTGTGCTTTTCGGGGAGGACGATATGACTGAGATGGCTAAAGCACCTGGATTTAGTCTTCCACAAAATATTACTGAAGCATTGCATGTGCTTCAAGAAGCAGAATCGCTGGTCACAGCTTCAAGAGAGGTAGTTTATGATTGTTTTGGACTTGAGCTTGTCGCACTTGCTAAACGTCTCGGTGTAACTGAGTCAAGCGGTGTAGCATCTTTTACCGCCGAACATGACTTCCAGATTTCTGCTAAACTAGGAAAAATCTATATCAATTTTAAGAAAGGCAACGAGCACTCCCCTACCCACCACCTGGTTATTTCTGAAGGGGGAAGAATTCTAAAGCAAAGCTTTAATGATGAAGATAGCCACGGGGAGTGGTTTCCGAGTGGAGAGCAGGCAATTGGCTACTTACGAGAAATTTTGGAAGGGATCACAAGATTTACAAATCAGCTTAGCTAGTTTTAATAAGGCATCCCGTGACAGATCCTGACATCTCTAACTTGGAAGTCGATGCTGCTCAGGAAGTTTTAAACGACTACTTCTCCGAGGCTACGCTTTCTACAGAGCAACTTGATAGCGCGCTGCTACATTACCGGGAACTTTGCTGCGGCGAATATGGGAGAGAAAGTTTTTCGAGAGAACTTTTACCTTCAATCCATACTGCATTTGGACAGAATCTTAGAAAGGCCGGGAAATTCGGACTCGACTTTGTCAATGCGGGAGCAAATTTACCGCCTCAGCGAATTGATCAATACTTCATGGAACGGGCCGAGGAATTGAGAACTGCTACCTCCGCCTACACTCTTGTCACTCTACAATCTGCATTAACTGGCGCTTTAGCAAGATATCAAAGAGACGCTCGATCGGAAGGTGAGGAACCTAACGTAGTTGGCGTGTTGGTGTATGGAAGCTGGGCGCAGGGGACGCAGCATGCTTTTAGCGATCTGGATATGTATGTTTTAACTATCGATGGATCGTTCGCCGACGTTGACCGCTTCCTTGCCCAAGTGCCAAAGGATGTGAATTTCGGCACCGATGTGCCAATAGCAGATATAGTAAGAAAGGCCGATGCGCGCGCATTAGCCAAGGCTATCGTCGATCCAGGCGATTTCATCAGAGGAAGTTACTTTATTCTATCAACGGATCAGGATTTGATTCAGCAGGTGGCTCAGGGGGTTAAGGCCCATACTTCTTAGACCTATAGCTTAGTTGACTATTGATCCGACCAAGGTACACTCATTACACGGCATTAACTCTTAGAGAAAATAATATGGGGCTCGAGCCACATAGCGATTCAAATCCGGCCCACCTTGAATGGGAAAGGGACTTCACCGCGGCCGAGAGGGATATAACAGGGGCAAGGTTCGGAGATCGGACGCTAGTAAAAGTTGCAGCTAAAGGAATATCCGCTGTCGAACTGATATCGCGGCTATGCTCTATTACTGAACCGAGCATCGATGAAATTTTACAAAGATGCCATCTACCAAGGAATGATCAGAGGCGCCTTGAATTAGACCAAGGATTGCTCTCTGCTGCTAAAAATCTCAGCACTATAATGGCTGACTATCCGAACGGTGTAGCTTCATTTTCTGCCGCTCTAGATTCGGATACTACTTTAGTATTAAATGCCGAAACCGATCATAGCCCCGCATTTGCTTCTATATTAATGGGGTCGAATATTTACCGGGTTACGGAAAGTGGATCTAAACTAGAGCCGATCCATCAGACTCGCGACCCGCATAAAGTGCTTACCACTATTAAGTTTGGTGACGATACCAATCAAATTTATCTCAAGGCGATGCCAGCGCTTTCCAGATTAGAAACTTTACAAGGAGTTACCGGTGCAGAACTTCGAGCGGCCGTTCCCGAACTAGCAGCGGTATTTAAAAAACATTACGCTGGATTTATTAATGGCCTAAGAGAGATCGTCGGAAACGATGAAGTCCTTCCGCGGGAAGCTAAAACTGATCTTAAGAGTGACTATAGCGATCAAACTGTTCAGGTGCGACTGTACGCAGATCAGAATCTTGAACTCGATCGATTTGTGATTGTGGCGTAAAGCGCCTTAAGGTCATTTCGCTTTTTCAAATGTCGCTTCTCCGGAATATACGACTCCCACAAATGGCACGTCGCTTATATTACGCGACACATTGACCTTAATGCCATCAGCAGTATCAGGGTACGAGGCCAAGTCTAGTTTGACGGATTGCGGTTCGGAGCCCCTCTCAACTGCTATCGACTTAAACGCTAAGCGGTCCAGCGAGTCAATCCATGTTGGACCTGGATATGCTCCGACTTCGATTTCATAATCGCCGGGCTTATCAAGTGTCACAGTAACGCTTTTCGCATGGCCATCTTCTGCGCTGTAGGTAATCACGTTAGAAGCCAGATCAAAGCCATCTAGATACCGTACTTGGCTCTCTCCCCCGGGGACGAGTGTGCCCGAGGTATAGTCAGAGTTTTGATCAAGCGTCTTATTAGCGATAAACCCCGCTCCTGCTGCCAAAAGGCCAAAGGTTGCGGCTTTAACTCCGATTTTTGCAGCGTTGCCCATGAAATACTCCACGTTTACTATTGTTGTTAATAGTCTTACTAATACAGGATATACGCATACCACCAGAGAGTCAAGACGCTTCTGCTGCACCTTGATTAACGCCGCAGAATCCTATCCAACTCAGTAACTATCCTATTTAGTTAGTTTTTTTATGGATAATTTAACGGCACCGAACATATCTTAGCTCGGAGTCTTTGCTACAATTTTAGACGTATTTAAAAAGTTATTTTGAGACTAGATCAGCGCAAATAATACCGAGAAGTTTTTGGATTCCCAAGACCATCGGGCATTAGAAATGTGAAATTTTGTGTGACAGGTGGTGATTATGGTTACAGAAGATCAAAGATTAGCAGCACAACTTGGGGCAGCAGATCCGGAATTTCGTCGAAAAGCTGCGGCGCTTGAATGTGATTTTAGGCCGATCCCCGAAGAATTAGCGGCCATGGAAATTCCCCGTAAAGAAATTAATTTTGTCTATGTTCGCGATCAATTAATTAACTTACTCGGGATTGATCCTACCGCCAATTCTGCTTCACGCAATCCCTTCAAATCTCCCCCTCTCTCACGACTTTTTGTGGAGGGTGAAAAAAAGCCACGGACATTCAAAGATTTCGAGGCAGTTGCCGAGTTTGGTACATTTAATTACCTAGCTATCGGACAGTTGTGCTACGAAATTCGACGGGATGCATTGTCAAGCAGCTACAATAATAATGTCGTCAATCTTGGTGTTTTAATCGGCGTTCAAGATGAAGAAGAGGCCCCGCGTGGTGAATTTAGCGGAGGGCTGAGAGCGGCAGCCCTTGCGACGAACCGCAATATGCCGAAGGAAGCTGGTGTAAACGTCAGAGCAAAAATCCTGTATGAATTGAAGATTGAACCGCAGGGACCTTATGTGCGGGTTGGGTCACCATATAAATGCGACGAAAATGGCCCGCTCCAAGCTGGCTCACCTGAAGAAGTCCGGGATATAATCAAAGAAATTGGTACTTTAATAAGAAAAATTGACCGCTGCAGAGGAGCTTAGATCTAGCCCCCTCCCATCCCCCTAGCCCACTCCCCGAGCTGATCACGATAAATTTTAGCGTTATGCCGATTATCAACCGGAAACGATCGATAGAAATAGATCTTTTCGATTCCTTTCGTAAGTTCAGACTTTTGCGCCAATTCTCTAAGTTCTTCAGTAAAGCGCTGCTCTGACTCAGCAGTCTCCGGCCAAAAACTAGAGTGCGGCTCGATTACAATCCCAGCTTCTCCCTTCCCAAGATCAACTAAAGCGCTCCTACTAACACTAGGGTGCGCATTAAAAATCCTCTCGACCGGAATACTATAGAGTAAGCGCGCCTCAGTCCTTACCGCATGCACCTTTCTTCCGCAGAAATAAAGATTGCCGGTTTGGTCCAAATACCCCACATCTCCCATACGGTGCCAGTACGAATCGCCATCCTTGATCTTAGCAGCTGCCGTAGCCAAAGAATTGTCTAGATAATTCGGGCTCACATTAGCGCCCTTAACAATAATCTCTCCGATTTGAAGATTCTCTAACTCGCGAGTTAACTTAATATCTGAGACCTCTCCGGCGTTAGGTTCGATGATCTTTACTTCCACCCCTGAGACAGGCTTTCCGACCAATATCCCAAATTCACCGCCGTTAGCCGATTGCCGCTTTGTATTTAAAATCTCAGTTACACTACCCAACGTCACCGGCAGCGACTCAGTTGAACCATACGGAGTAAATGCGGATCCATTCGGCAATAGCTCTTGAACCAAAGATAGGGTTGCCTCAGGAACGGGAGCACCTGCCATATGCACGCGCTTAACCGAGTTAAGCTTTACTCCGGTGCGAAGCGCATACTCCCCAATTTTCTTCCAGAGAGTCGGCGAACCAAATGAACTGTTTACGTTCAAGTCCGAGATGATCTTTAGTATTTTTCCGGGATCAAGCGATAACGGTTTACTGCTATCGATTGGGGCAAAAACACTCCCTACTCCCAAAGCCAAATTGAACAGAGAGAATATCGGAAGCAGCGGAAGGTCTTTTGAACCTCGCTCCATGTTAAATTGATTTCCCAAAATAGTGATCAGCTGCTCTACCATTCTCTGGGTGAAAATTACCCCCTTGGGCTTTCCCGTTGCTCCAGAGGTATAAGCGACAAATGCGGTCTCGTTGCAGTGAGCCTCAGGAAGCGGCGTAGCAGCGAAGCGCTTTAAGATCGAAAGATTAGGAGAGCGTCCAATGCTAAAGTCACTAGCCACAACCTGAAATCGAAGAGAAGCGAATGCCTTTGACTTAATCGCTTTTAAAATGTGAGCCTTAGGTGATCCTATAAAGACATCCGGTCTTAAGTCAGTAAGACACTCAAGCAGGTGATCGCGTCTGATCCCAGGATCTATGAACACCGGGATCGCTCCTTGAGCCATCAAGGCATAGCTTAAAGCCAAGAAATCAACTCCGGGAGGAACAAGCATTAGAACCTTATCACCTGGGATCAATCCGAGACTGAGCAGTCCGCGCCTATATTGATTAGTCAGAGAGAAAATCTCTCCAAATTTTACATGAGCGTAAGAAACCTTTTGCCCCCAAAAAGATGGAATCACAGCCGCATCTTCATTCGGGATAGTCGAGGACTGCTGAGCTAGCCGCTCGTATAAAAAGGGAAGCCGCGCAGTAGCCGGGCCAACTTCTGGCTTTATGGATAAGCTTAATTGAGCGTTCTTAGCCTCACTCTTCCCATCAAGGAATTTTTCGATGGTCTCCCCAGCAAGCTCCTTTGCATCTTCCAGCACTAGATGGGAGGCATCCGGGATCTCTAAGACAGAGGCATTTGGAAAGTGCTTTAAGAGCTTATTTAACATCTCCTTATGAAAGCACGGATCTTTTAATCCCCACACAACCTGCACCGGTTTTTTAGCAAGCTCCGGCAAACCCTTTGCAATCCAAACCATCTCCCGATAAGTCGGATGCTCGGCGCTAAATGGAATGTCATCTACAAAGTTCCAAATCGCGGAGCGATCCTGTACCGTCCGGTATGGGTAAAGATATGCATCAATCACATCTTTTGATAATTTCTTAGAGACACCGACTTCTACCGTAAGCTTTAAAAATTTAGTGCTGTATTTCGTAAGGAATTTACCGGGAAACGGTTTTGCCGCAGTTTTAATTATTAACGGAAGGCTTTCTGTCTCAGTGAGAGTGGTGTTTAGATAAATTAACTTTTCTACTTTCTCGAGGTTTCTAACCGCAACTCCCGTACCAATCGAGCCGCCCCAATCATGCATCACCAGTGAGAATTTTCCGATATCAAGCTTAGAAATCAATTCCTCTAGGTGCTTCATCCGATCAATCGCTCGAAATCTAACATCCGGATGTTCGGACAGTCCGCAACCAAGATGATCCGGCGCAATCACGCGGTAAGACTTTCTAAGTCGAGCTAATAGATCGCGGTAATAAAAGCACCAAGTTGGGTTGCCATGCAGAAGAATTACTACCGGGCCACTACCTTCATCGAGGTAGTGCATCTTAAATCCGCCAATCTCAATGTAGTGCGACTTCCATGGAAGCAGCGTATCAAGAGATGCAGGGCGCGAGATTAGGTTCGGGTTCATCTGCTCGCGCAATGAAATCTACCACTCAATTCCGAGAAAGAGCGCGTTTAATCCACTACCGAATCCGGTGAGAACGATTT
Organism: uncultured Bdellovibrionales bacterium; assembly: GCA_964549925.1. Taxonomy (GTDB): domain Bacteria; phylum Bdellovibrionota_C; class UBA2361; order UBA2361; family J135; genus CAZJXY01. Next base: position 6,744 of record CAZJXY010000106.1, read on the forward strand.
TCTCTCCGCTCTTTATCCCTTTTTCCTTTGAACCGATCGCCAAAGCCGTCGGGACAGCTGCAGAGGCAAGATTCCCAAGCTTTTTATAAATCGTAAACTCCTTGGACATATCTAGACCCATCTCCTTATAGAAAGCCTCGTTTACCTGCTTTCCAACCTGATGACAGAAGATGTGATCGATGTCGTCTCGACTCCAACCTAAAACTTCAGAGGCTTGCGTCCATGCTCGACCACCGAGGCTAGCCGCAGCTGCAATCAATTTCTGCGATTCGGTAGTCATAACCGGGTTAAACTCACCTTCCGGCATGGTAAGGAAATAATCGCCGTTTCCGTTACATAGATCATGAAACTGTGTGGCAGATTTTGTGACCCCGCCAAGAACTTTATGCGCACCTTTCGAAGCAATGCTCTTGTGGCAAAGCACATAAGCCACAGCCCCAGCGCCGAGTGTCAGAGTAGGAAGGAGTTTGATTAGCTCGTCTCTCTCAATTTTATCATTGGCCAGCATGTGCTTCATTCCATTATGGATGCAGCGCTGCATCGCTTCGCCCGAGACCACGATTCCGGCTTTTACAACCCCTGTTTCAATCAAATTTGACAGGGTGAGAATGCCGTCCATAAATCCGAGACACGCGTTCGAGATATCCATGGCTAGAGAATCTTCATGAATTCCAAGTGCATGGTGCACTAAGCAAGCAGTTGCCGGCTCAAAGTAGTCTCTGGTGATGGAACAGTTTAAGACTGCGGTGATTTCGTGCTTACTAAAACTTACTTGTTCAAGAGCTTTCAAAGCTGCAACGGTCGCGACCTGACTTGGGAGCACTGTATCTTCCCAAAAACGCCTAGCTTGAACGCCGGTAAGCTTCTCAAGGGTGCCGAAAGGAATTTGAAGGCGCTTATAGAGGGGCTCTAGCTCCTTTTCGATCTCAAGCGAGGTAACTTCGCGTTCGGGAAGGTTATAAGCGAACGACTCAATACGAACATCTTTAAATCTAAAGGCGAGCATCTAGTACCCAACAAAAAGTAATGAAAACTATATGGTTATCGAATTCACGAAGTACCCCGTTATAAGTGAAAGCGCTCAATAACTAAAGGGGAGTAGTGGTGTTTTTAAAGCAGACCATCAGAGCTGCCTAACAACTTGAAATTATTGCTTTAAGAAGTACACTCTGACGGTGATTCTACTGATAGATAACTTCGACTCCTTTACCTACAACCTTTTTCAACAGGTCGGACACCTCGCCGCCGCTGACCGTTTATCTGTCGAGGTAAAGAGAAATAATGAAATATCTAGTGCCACTCTAGTAAATAGAAAGCCTCGCGGGATAATTTTTTCTCCCGGACCCGGAGGACCCGCTGATACCGGAAATTCGATCGAGATATTTCATCACTTCAGGTCAACTGTCCCGATGCTTGGAGTCTGTCTTGGACATCAGATGATCGCTGCCGAACTCGGAGCAAAAGTTCGCAGAGCTCATCTTCCGCTTCACGGAAAAACTTCAAAAGTTTCTCATTCTGGAAGCGGTATTTTAAAAGGACTGCCACAGAACTTTGCTGTGGCAAGATATCATTCCTTGTCTGTCGCGGCCGAAACTCTTCCTGAAGAACTTATCCCGGATGGATACTCTGATGACGACGAATTAATGGCCTTTCATCATTCAACACAGAAGATCTGGGGAGTACAGTTCCACCCTGAGTCTTTCCTGACTTCGCATGGCGATGCCATCATTCAAAACTTCTTACGGGAGGTATTGAATTAGGTTATGGCTAAAGCGAACTCAATTCGACTTTGCGAATATGAAGCTTGGGCAGATTTCAACGAGATCGAGCGAAAACGCCGGGCGCAGTTGCTTTTACGAGAGATTTTAGATCATTACGGCGATAATTCCGGTTTTTTGGTGCTAGACAATAACTTAGGCCCTAATGCTGAAATGTTAGTATACCTAGAACCGGAGTCGGGCATTACCTATTCGAGAAATCGAGACGGAACCAGGGGCCAAGGGTTTTGGAATGCTCTCCGAGCAATATTGAGAGAGGCACAGACTAGTGAGAATGTCCCGCCGCTTGTCGCAGGATACTTCGGATACGAACTTCTGCACACCTTAGAAAATGTCCCTGCTGTGTCAAATGATCAGTTCTCGATCCCTGATTCGGTGATTCGCCTGTATAGGACGGTTGTTAAGATCCCTCTCGCTTCGGGTAATCCAATCAGTGTCTACCAACGAGAGACCAACGAGGTCTTATGGAAAGCTAATATGCTAAGCCTGATCATCAATTCCGCGCTAAGCTGCCCAAAGTCAAAGCTAGATTTGATTGAGTTCCCGCAGCTTAATCTAACTCTAGCAGAGTTAGAGAGAGAGCTTTCGCCTTTTTCAAATTTTACAAGAGATCAATATTGTCAGGCGGTATCGCAAGTTAGAGAGCACATCGCGGCCGGCGAAGTATACCAGGTGAATCTTAGCCAACAATTTTGTCTCTCGATCTCCGCTCCTGCTGCGACCTTTTTTCTTACTCTACGTGAGATCAGCCCAGCACCGTATGGAGCATTTCTTCGAATAAAAGATGGTGCCGATGATTTTTCGATCATCAGCTCTTCCCCGGAGCTATTTTGTCACGTCAGTGGAGCTGATGTAACTAGCTCCCCAATCAAGGGTACGCGAAGGCGATCCGGAGATCAAAGAGACAATCAGCGTTTAGTATTTGATCTTCGAAATAATCCAAAAGATCAAGCGGAGCTCTCGATGATTGTGGATCTAATTAGAAACGATCTAGGTCGTGTGGCTGAATTCGGATCGGTGGAGGTGGTGAATCACGCCAGGATCGAGTCTTTCGCCCAAGTCCACCATCTAATCAGCGATATCAGAGCTAAGATAAGTCCGGAAAAAGATCTGGTGGATTTAATTCGCGCCATTTTCCCCTGTGGCTCGGTTACAGGCGCGCCAAAGATTGCGGCTATGGAGATCATTTCAAAGTTA
>CAZJXY010000107.1:0-9644 GCA_964549925.1 uncultured Bdellovibrionales bacterium
TCTCGATTGAATAAACATGTTTGGCCAAATTCGCCAGTACGGCGCACTGATATCCAGACCCCGTACCGACCTCTAAAACAGTATCGCCGGGAGAAATGTTTAGTAGTTCTGTCATTACACCAACGATAAGTGGTTGGGAGATTGTTTGCTCGCCACCAATCGGAAGAGGTTGATTTCTGTACGCTAACTCCTGAAGATCTTCTGAGACAAACTCATGCCGCGGGAGAGATCTCATAATCTCAAGTACTCGCTCGCTCGAAACTGCCTTGGCAACCTCAGAATCAACCAGTGAAACACGCTGCTTTTCGAATTTATCTTCCATAATCTCAACGTTCTTTTCCAAGCTTTCTCTTTACCTCGTCTGGCATAACTAGCCAGCTCCTTCTTGAATTTTTGCCCTCTTCGATCATCGTATTCCAGAGCGGCTCAGAGCGGCTGAGCGGCTGAAGTTTTCCGTCGTCGGTTAGAACTAATAAAGAATGAGCAGAATCTCCTGCGTGCATATCCGCTGCCGTGACTTCACGAAGATAATACTTGGGGTCAAAACCACAATGTCGAGCCGCCTGTTCCGCCTCTCGCACTAGTTTGGATTGATCGTCTCCAGGATTAATTCGCACAGTCTTGAAAAGCTTTCTATCGCGCAGACGCTTTGCTAAATCACTTAAAATAGGATCAGACTCATCAGTCCAACGATTTACGTGGTACCACCACCACGATTCACGCATAGCAAAAATTGTCGAAAGCGAAAGCTTCTCCGGAGATTTTGCCTTAAGTACAGCGCAAGCATGCTCATCAGCAAATTTAAGTTCAGCGCCGAGATCACGTGCGCGCTGAACTATTGCTTGATTTATCGCCTCAGAAGCCAGGTAGACACGATGTTGATAGACTTGGCGGTACATCGAGTGCCTGGCTATGGCAAAATGCATCATCGCGTCCTTGCGACTTTCGCGCAGAGCTAAATGACCATCACCTGTTATCGTAAGAGCCTCGATAAGCGCGGAGATATTGTAGCGCCCGTAGGTTACACCAGCCATTACGCTGTCAACTATACACCAGTTTCCGCGATCTACGTTCCATCCGCCACCCGAGATTATCTCCCAGGTCCATGCTGGAATTTTGTCTGACTCTTCTAAGATTTGAACGGTACGTTCCAAAACATTTGGACCAGCAGCATTGAGAATCGATTGGATTTCTGGATTCTCCTTGATCACGCGAATAGAGATCTGTTCATGAACGTCAGCTCCCTCAGGGAACCAAGTTCTGTAAGCCGAGTGTGAACCTGGGGCGATGTGACCAATGTCATGCAACAAAGCGGCAGCACTCACCGGGAGGGCAAATTCTTCCACCTCACGCGGCTTTTCCTCCCGAAGTTTAGACATCAAGTGGTTTGCCAAGTGAGCGACACCGAGCGAGTGGCCGAATCGAGAGTGTTCCATGAACATGTAGACCAACGACGTGTTGCCAGTTTGGGATATATCGCGGAGTCGCTGAACCCAAGAACTCTCGAGCAATTTAAGGACCAAATTCTCACTAGCAATGGAGCGCGAAAAGTAGATCGTTTGGTGTACAACATCGGCAAAGGCTACGTTCGACAAAAGATTGGCTCCAAAAACTATAATGGCGTAATTGAGACTATCTCTATTCCAAACGACTTTATTCCAACTAAGTTACGTTTGGAATTGGTCAATAAGTTAATTTTTCTTACCCCCATATCCCTTAAAATCTGGGCTCCCAGGCCATACTCCCGCATCATCACGGCCGGTTTTTCACGGAATTTTTCATTCGGAGACTTAACTTGGTCCCTCAACTGACCTTCGCTGGGTCTTCTCAGGTAAACACACACCCCGGCACCTTCGTTTGCAATTGCCCTAAGAGCTGAGTGCAAGGTTTTACGCGAAGGCGGATTATTTCCCCCAAAAACATCGGCAAAGGTAAATTCAGGTTGAACTCTAGTCAGAGTCGGCTTCTCCCGATCAATTTCACCTTTCTGCAACACCAAGTGTTCGCCAGAGTGAATCGAAGAGTGATATATGAAAGCTTTAAATTCACCACCGAAACTAGTTGGAATTTTTGTCTCAGCGATACGACTAACGAGTTGCTCTGTCTCTAAGCGATAACGAACCACATCTGAGAGTAGAAAGTAGGGAAGGCCAAGGCGGGAAGCTAGGTCTCTCTGTTCAACTTCATTCATTAACTCACCGGAAGAGTTGAGCAATTCTGCAAATACCGCTGAGCTTGAAAAGCCACAAGCTTTAACCAAATCGAATGCACCTTCAACCAAAGAGCTTCTGACGAGAACGCCACCGTCCTTTACTTCTACAGGGAATATGTGTCCGGGAGTTATAATCTGACGCGGAGAAGGCTGGTCAGAGGAGAGAGCATGAATTGTCGTAGTTCGATCGGCTACGCTGATACCAGTTGTGGTGCCGTGTCTGGCTTCGACTGATACACAGACTTGATTATTTTCATCGAGCGCGGCTACGTGCAGAGCTCGAGAGGCTGACATTTTGGATAGACCAAAGGCCTGTACTTGATTGGAATCAATCGCAACAAAAATTAAGTTTCCGCCATTTGAGATCAATTCGTTGACAATCTTTTGCTCAATATCTTTTCCTGGGGCTACTAGAACAGCGCGCTTTGTGCCGGAGTCGTCACATAGAATTGCTAATTTTCGCTTTTGAAAGTTCTCAGAATCTAAACGCCTACTCATAGCCAAAGGCTAACATGTTGAAGATGCTAGATAAAGTATTGCAACCTAGGTGGCGAATCCAACTCTAGCAAGAACGACTAATTGAATCATTTCAAATGGATAATCTCGTTAAGTCAAAACCTCAGTCTGTCGATTTATTACTTTGTGTGAGTGTTGGTAGTAGACCTATGAAAGAAAAAGAGAAGATTTCTGAGGCTGAGAGCCTGGCTCTAGTTCAGGCAAGGAGGACTGCGTTTGTTGCTCGATTTGTGGTTCTAAGAGAATCACGACGGACAAGGGCGCATCGTCTAATCGAAAAAATGGGTTGGACTCCGGAGACGACGGCGGAACAGTTGGCCGAGCGTTTTCGTCAGGCATTTGTCCAAAACGGCGACAATATGGTGCCGGTCAATCGAGATATCAAGCGAGCGCTAGCACACGCCGATCGCTCTTTGAAACATTTCGTCGAAGAGTATACTGCTCGAGCCACGTTGAATTTTGTTGATGCTTTGTGTGATTACGAGCGATCCAATAAACTACTATTCGGCGATGATGAAAATCCAAAGACCGGTGGGTGGCGCTTAATCTCAGAATTGATGAGAGAAAGGGATCAAGAAGGAAAGGAGGTCCCAGCAGTTGGAATAGCGGTAACAGCAGCCTAAGAAAGACAGAAGCCCTCCAAACCTTTAATCCAGATCAATCAATTTCAAGCACCAAAATTCCCTTAGATTTTGCCATATAGCTAATAGTTGCAGCTATCTACCGATGTCACACTGATGCCGCTCCATCCCATAACATAATTAGGGGACATTGCTAGGGTTTGTGAGGTTTTAGGCCGGGTGCAGAGAGTTTTAGTTGGGGCGTGTCTCCTCGTTCTTGCCCATTCATATCTCCTATTTGATGCTTTGGCAGTTCCGCTGGGTACTGCGGCACCAGATCGCAACTCGAATCAATCAATTGATCAACCGGAAAGTGAATATGAAATCGCTCCGCCGATTCGCCATTACAAATCCGATCAAGGCATTCCACTCGCACTCGATCCATCGATTGAAGATCAAATAAAGAAAGAAATCGATCAACGCTCTCCGAATCTAAGCATGCTAAAGGAGAAGTTGGAGCGGGCTAGGTCTGAGGCAGCCACCAAGCCGACGCTACCTGGGCGAAATAGTTCCTTGATACCTTGTTTTGAGGATAGAACAGAGAAAAAAGATCTTGACTTAGGCTTGGAGTTAAAATCAGACGTAGCGCTCTCTGATTACCTATTCATCACGAAATATGAAATGCCAAAAAAATTGGAGAGTCAATTTGGTCAACGTACAGTCGTATTGCTCTACGATCTAGACAAGCAGGAGTCGCCAACCCACGACATTGCAAGGGGCATGGGCGTGCCATGTGTTCCATTTAGACTGCGAACTACGGCCAAGCATATCTACAGACACTACGGAAAGGACGCATTAAAAAATTTCGATCAGATTACCGATCACGTTGAAAAGGGGGGAAAGAAACTATGAGGAATAGATATCTTCGTGTACTTGTAGCAGTGATGTTTTTGGTAGCCTGTTTTCAGCCGATGGTTGTTATGGCTTGGGACAAGAACAAAGCTTGGCTTGAAAAGCAGCTCCAAGGTACAGCCGATACTCCCGGGGAGAGTGATCCACGATCTTATATAGGGCAAGCGATGACGCGAGCCAAGGCAAAATACGATAGAGACGGCGATGGTGTGGTTGATCCTTCAGCAGCAGGATTAACTTCGCATGGTGGTCTGGGGGATAGAAAATACTGGGCGGCAAAGTTAGATCCGCTAGGTCCTCTAAAGTGGCTAGGCGCTTGGGCTGATGACATGAAGGCCAATTTCGTTGAGGATTTTGGCGGATGCGTTGATCCGGAAGTTGATATTGATTGGGGGTTCGATATCGATGTCAATCTCTCTATGTACTGGCCTGAGTACCAAGTACATACACATCCAATCTTTCAGAATCGGTACGGCGATCTTTGGGAAATAATAAAGACCGTGGCTCTGGTCGTCGAATTTATTACGGACGGGGCGGTTCAATTGATGCCGACTTATCTCTCGTTTCCTCAGCCATATCCGGCGCTTTACGCAATTGATGCCCACGCGATGAACCTCCCGGGGATTAAAGAGTATCCGATTCATCGCTACCTTATTCAGCCGAACATGATGGGACATGCTAAGTTTAATATGCAGCACGATCTCTTTCAGAAATACAAACTTCTGATTCCAGCGTTAGAGGCTGCCGGGATGGATTCGAGTTTCTTGCAACCAGATTGGGCACTTTATGCTGCACCGTTGGTCTTCAATTCACTTCGATATAATCCTCTTAATCCGTATAATTTTGAGTTTCTTGACGCGGCAAACTCAGATGCGATGAATGATCTCAAATTGGATGAGTTCGGGCCTCTGCCTGAAATAGCTCCGGACGATCGAGAGTATCGTTACGCATCGGTTCCGGTGAATAACACGCACACTCTTGAATTTTCGATCATGCCGACAATGTTTAAGATGATTTCAAGCTTAATTCCCATAATCGCTTTGTTACCGCGAAAGTGTCGGCCCTCGCCTAAGTATGTTTATCCTTGGGATAGCGATAAGTTGGAGATGTATCTCCCGACCAGAGATCCGTTTGTTGGCCTGGGAATTTATACTGAGGATCGTGGATTTCGGGATGATTACAAGCGTTGGCTGCAAAACCCGAAAGCCTGCACCGAATACAAGATGGTTAAACATGGTGCCTACGCCAATATTCCGTTTGATCAATTTGATTCCAGAATTGAGCTTCCGCTGCTACCGGACATCCAATTGCCTGATCTTTTGACACCGATCTCAAATAGACGAGCCGGTGACTACGCACGGATGTGTACGATTAGATCAGGAGCAAATGTGCCATTCACTATATACAACAATCCTCAAGGCCCTGAGGTTGTTGCAGCGTTGCAAAATTTGGAAAAGGCCTCACGGCTTGAGAACGCCTATTATCTTCAATACATCCAAGACGATCCAGAGCTTAACGCGCTTATGGGCTTTGCGCCAATTGATAAGGCCCGGGATAAGATTCAATTCACCTATCATGATGACGTAACTCATAAGTGTATGCGCGTAGGCCAACTTGGTGAGCTCTTCAATGGAGCAAATGCCATGGTAAAGAAGGGAGAGTACGGACTTTATAGTGTGACCGTTTGGAAAAAATACTCCTGTGATATCGGTCTAGGCGATATCGTTCTATTGACTGTAGGTCTGTTGACCATGTGGCCTACCATTTTGGCTCTTTTTGCGCTCTTTGGACTTTAAGTTTATGAAGGTCCACCGACTTATTTTAATCGCCGTGCTATTACCGGGCGTAGCGTTTTGTCAGAATGCTAGCAAGTCCGAAGGCGGGTTCTATCCTCAAGGCTATGTGCGCGGGTTGATGAACAGCTCACCGGGCAAGCCCGTTGAGATTGATGGTCAGCAAGATAATGAAGAAAACTATAAAGAGAAGGAAGATCTTCCAATCTCTCAACCGCTAAGCGAGATACCCGTGGCAGTGCCCCAGAAGGCGGAACGTCCATCAGACGCTCGAGCGGGTGTCAAAGTTAAGTCTATCGGTGCGATCTTCAGTACCGGGACTGCCGGTCGAATGCAGAGCGATATGCAAATTCTGCTCTCAGCCACGAAGGAGATTAATGTTACCGCCGGGCATATATTTTATATCATGGCCCAATTTCCCGATTTTAGTAATGGACGAGAGCTGTTTAAGCCAGCACTAGATATCGGAGGTGACGTTCATATACGCCTAAGTCTGCCGGCAGAGTATTCCCAAGTTAAATCGACCCCGACGTGGATAATCTCAACCGTGAAGGGGGACGTGCTTTTAGAGGGGGTGCTTGACCCTCTTCAGTATTTCAATTCCAAGGGCGAATTTGTAGAACCGGAAAGCAATCAGGCGGTTATGGCTCAACCTAAAATTCCAATTTCCGACCCTGAAGCGGCAACGCTTAATGACCCTCAAAAAAACTCTTAAGCCGTAAGCTCGGACAAAGCTATTTTTCCATGACATCTTTCAAATGTGGGTGGCTCTCACGCCATTTTCGATCGGTATGGTAAAGAAAGGCTAAAACTTCTGCTACTAGGCGGTAACTTTCCGGCGAGATATTTGATCCATGTTCGAGCCGAGAGAGTACTTCGGCTAAAGAATCATTTTCCTCGACTGGGACACCGCTTTTTTCTGCCAACTCGATTATTCGTTTGGCAATTTCACCTACACCGTTTGCGAGGATTCGTGGAAGCTCTTTGGGGTCATGATACTCCAATGCGATTGCGCGTTGGCGCTTAGTTCGATCCGCCTGATTTTCACCTTCGTCAGCCATAAGTCCGCTGGACTCGACTAAGACTCGGAGATTCGATTTAGAATAAGGTATAAATAAACGGCGAAAGCGCAGACCCTTGAGCGAATACAATTAACAGCCCAAGTAGCGCGAAAACGGTGACCATGGGTATTAGCCACCAGGCCTTCTTCTCCATCAAGAGTTGGAAAAGCTGCTTCATTGTCTCGCTTTTAGCCATAGTAATGTTCTCTAGGAATTAGCCAAGCAGATTAAGGTTTCAGGCAGCCTGTTGTTGCTCGGTGCTAACAACTTGCGGCGTGCCGCGCTCTTCTATAATACGATCCACCTCTTCAATCAATGATCCGATGGCGTAAACCCAAACATACTGACCGGCCCGTTTCCCGGTTAAGACCTCAGCAATCTGAGACTTGTCCTGGACGCGATGCTTTACGAAAAGCTGACGACCGTCGGTCAATAACACAATATCACGAGGGTTCTTGTAAATGTTTGGGAGCCGCTTTCTTACGTATTCTACACCTTTACGGAATCGGTTGACCGGCAGCCCTTCTCTTTTTAGTCGGAATAGCCAGCACAGCAAGATAACATCGGTGTAAGAATACATCTGTCTACCACGATGCATCCCCTTGCCGGTACACGGCACCAAATTTGTCCTAGCGTAGTAGTTCAACAGGGCAAGACCGATCTTTTCGGCGTCCCCGGTAAGAGATCTTAACACTGCCTGGACCTCTTTTGCGGTGAACTCCCTCTCGAGTAGATGAACAGCCATATCAATCCTCGTTAACAAATATCCCTGTTGAAAATTAGCCGAAGTTGCAGAAAACGTTAATCCGGAGTGGGTTTTATGTCAATCCGGAATTATTGTTCAAAGCAACTTTAAACGATTTTAAGCTATAAACGAATCTTAGTCTAATGCCTTATTTTGGAACTAAGACTAGTCCTACCGGAATTTCATCCTTGCCGAAAATGTAAATGGATTCAGCAGAACTAGTGCCTCCGACGAGAGTGTTACTCACGTATAGCTGAGCAGAGCCGCCCCCATCTAAATTGAGAGCATTCTTGCAGTTGATCTCGGGTGACAAGAGGGCGTCCTGCAAGGCCTTCATCGTCATCCCGCTAAAACTCGAGGCGACCGAATATAGGATTAAATTTCCCCGTCCGTCTATGCATAGTCCGGCACGCCGTGAACTAGACTCATGTTCACGTAACTCGGCAACCCTAACGCCGTTAATCAACAACCTTGGCCCTGCCTGAACTGCCTCAGAGATTCCGTCAGATTTGAACTTTGCCCGGGCAACGATTGAGAGATTCTCTGACTGAATTTGAAAGACACCAGTCAACACAGAGCCGCCTAAATGAAGCCCCTGGAATAGAGTTCCCCTACTCAAAACAAGACCGAGTGCCTTACCATCTTCGTCGAAAAAATTTGCATTAATACCGACGGCGCCATGAGCCTTGATCGTGAGTGCCTTAATCGTAGCGCGCTTCCATCCAAACTCGCGAGCGCGGACCACTTCGACTCGATAGCGCTTTAGGGAAGAACGGATAAATACCATTGGAGTCCCGAGCAGAGCATTTTCAGGATAGCTACGCTCTAGGATCTCGAGATCGTCCCCCGCGCGAACCCAATCATCGCAAAAGGCGAGTGAGGAGTAGGAGCTTAGACAACTAACAACTAAGGTAAGAAATATGTGAAAATACGGGCTCACTGGGGCTTTGATACCACACATCCATAAAAAAAGACCGGCCTGATAAACAGGCCGGTATCTACTGCGAATTTACTCGACCTCGCATCGTATACCTCGCTAAAAGCATACCGGGTCTCGTTTAGGCGTGCTTTTTAGGCACCCTCTCCAAAATCGGTTTATATGTAGCTGAAATATTGGGCAGTATGGCAGTGTGTGTGTGCGTGTGTAGTATCCTTATTCAAGGAGGTGCCCAACACTCAGTACAACAAAACAGCTTTTGGCGCCTACGATCAGATTTCCTGTTGCCAGGAAATAACCCAATCTGCGGCATTTTAAGTAAAGCAAACACCATGCCAGTATGGGGTAGCCCTTAAACCCCTTCTCTGATTAAGGTTGGGCAAAGTTTAGCCTCCCAAGAAGGAAGGATTTGCCGCATCCCAGTACAACAGATGTTTGAAATTAGGACAGATGGATGATTCCAAGCAAATTTTTAACTCAAATCGCTAAATCGAGCGGGGTTGAGCGCAAGCTGGTCGAGCGTCTTCTGACTTCACAGCCGGTCCAGCTTAGAGCTAACAATTTGGACGATTCTCCCGGCACTATTGTGGATAGTAAGGCAAAGTATTTAAATCTTGGACTGAGGATCGCGAGCGCGGAAATCTTTCTCGCTCTCGTTGGAAAGCTCTCCGAGGAAGCTGCCTGTGCGTTGATTAGTGAAGCAATCAAGGAATATACCCAGATCTGTCCACAGATCGTCGGGTGGATCGGCAGAGGAGACTACGACCCGAAACGGGTTCCTGCCGAACTCCGACTCGCAACCTTGAAGCATGCATCACGAACTGCTGGTAGATTGCGTGCACGCATCTTAAGATCCTGCTGACGGTTTCCCCGTAGGCTTAATAAGTCGATTCTAAAAGCTTGATTTT
>CAZJXY010000108.1:0-9600 GCA_964549925.1 uncultured Bdellovibrionales bacterium
ATGCCCACAATGAATCGAATTTGCTCGAAGAACATCCGAACATAGATCGGTCGAAGCTCCAGTGTCCCGCCAAGAGTGCTCGTGCGCGAAAGCACATATCCGAGTGTTCATACTTTCCAAATCGCGCACAGCTTGAGCCAGAATTTGCTGGGTAAGCTCTGGGTCTGCTCCTAAGGTCTCAATAGTTACCTCAAGCGGAGGCTGGAAGGGGGTTTCGCTTTCAACCTGGGAAAGTAGTCTCGAGTAATCGGGTGCAGCGGTCTTCTCCATAGCTCAACAATGTTATGACCTAAATTTAAAGAAAGAATCAATCTCTTAATTCGCGAAATTATTGCGATTTTTCTACTCAGATTAGGGACTAAAATCGGCTATTTCGCTTTAAGACTGACTCAAAGTTGTCATAGAGTTCCCCCACACTAACGCTTCGCGAACCATCATCACCTATTCCAATTAGTATGCCCAACTCCTTGGGATAGGTAGAGTATCGGATATCAGTGAGCCGGAAGTCTGGGATACCGGCCTCCAAAATATCTGCGGACACCGCAGACTTTAATTCTACTAATTTATCTTCCCAATGTATGGCATCGCAATCAGTCACAATACCATGAGTAATCTGTCTTTCCGCCAACAGGGTACAATCAGTGTATGCAAAAACCTTTCGATCGATCGTAATATCACCGCCCCGATTATCCCGAAGTGATAGTACTACGCCAAATGAGGCATAAGGCAGCCTGGATAGAGAATTTTTAGCGATGTGTTCTTCGCTCCAAGACTCAGTGCCAAAAGCGCCAACGATGTCAGCAGATTGGAGAGTGAGGGCAGGGTAAAATTTGTAGTCATCAGGATCTGATATCACCGCCCAAAATGCTCCTTTGTGTGATTGAATCCTGAAGAACGGATCAGAGGGGGCTCCCGACATTTCTCGTCCCCAATGATTGATATTTACACCCAATATTTCAGCCCTGTTCACCTCTGGGGCGAATAGCATCTGCCTTGTACCGAAGGTATCGTTCCAGGTAACATTCCATTCTGCGGTTTTGCTGATCTCTCCCCTCCAACAACGGATCCCTAATCGGTCATTCACCTGAATAACTATCTCAGGATTTAAATCTATTACCGGACCAAGGTTTGACTGATATAGCGTTGGAGTTCTGGAGTACTGGTCGGATGCACCCACGCAAGCTTTTAGTTTAGCCACTAGCTCTTCTGCTGTCGCAAATTCTCGAACCGGTCGTCGAGCAAATCCAAAAGCCTCCGCTAGAGGGTTCGGCGCCGCGGGGCTCGCGATTATTAAATCCTCTGAGGGAAATTGAGTTCCAACCACCATGTCGCTCATTCGTCCATTTTAAATGAAATATCCTAATATTAAAGTCTATCGAGGATTGGATCTGGCCACTTAGTGTTAACTATTCAAAACATCTATCAAATTTTTGCAGAATCACCGCCTCTCACCCGCCAAAACGCCAAAAACACCCCGATTTTGGTAGTCGCCGAAACGCCACACATCAGGATTAATGGCCAACCATTATCCACCCCCATAACCCATCCAAATGTAATCGTGGCGATATCTTTCAAAAATGTAAGCTGATGAGTAAGAAGTGATACACCTCCTGTTCTTTTCTCTTTTACGATTTTTAATATCTGATGCGCGTAACCTTGAGCTAAGATCAGCGTGACGAATACGATCATCCATTGGGAATACTGCTTTAGCTGGCGTGCTGTCTCGAGCCCCCAGATTAGAATATTCAATCCCAAAATTAGAGATAACAACAACGCCGCTAGAATTAGCCCGGAAGCCCTATCTTTCCTATCTTTCCAAACTTCAAAAACCACCACTACCAAAATTAAACAAGCCATAAGTCTCGGCCAAACTAGGTAATGGTTAAACCGCTCTAACACAAATCCATAGATAAAAAACACCCAGTACGAAAAATAGCTCGAGCTTAGCTGATTTAAGGAGATCGAGGTGCTCGGAGATTCTCCGACCGACACCCCAGTTGTCTTTCTTTTTAAAATTAATTGAAGCTGAGCAATTAATCCAACCAATGAAAGCAGGAAGAAAACTGTGCTTATGATGCCCGAGAGATGATAACCCATCAAAATCCGTAATAGTTAAGAGCCATTATAGGGGGGAAATTTTCCCTCAAAATGTAACACCTCTGACATTAACCCCCATAACATTCAGCAGTAACACGGCTCTGTGAACGTACCAAGGATTGGGTCCACTTAAGTTACTATATTGGTAGGGGTTAGCTTATGTCATCTAGTCTGGGACGATCAATTGCTCGCTTTTTGTTCGCTCTAGGGGTCCTGCTCTTCGCCTTTGCACCGATAAATTCGCAGGCGCTCTCATGCACAAGTTGGAATGGCATTGTCACGCTCGACCAGACCGAGAATTTTCTCGGCGGCTTTTGGGTGATGGGATCCGGACAGATATGCGTCAATGTCGAAGTCGTCGGGGAAGGAACCTCCGCTCCTCAAGTTGTCTACAACAACACCTGCTTTAATTCTAACGGTGACTCTTACATAAACTGGAAGACCCCAGCTTGTGGATCTTACCATGTCTCTGCAACCGTCACCGAATCTTCCACTGGAATGACGTGCCAGAAGGAGTTTACCCTCTTTCGACCGTGTCCGGGTGGGGATAATAGCTGCGTGCTAGATGCCTGCGGAGTCTGCAACGGTAGCGGAACTTCCTGCACCGAGAATCCTGGCGGACCTTCTTGCATAGTAGATCAATGCGGAGTCTGTGACGGGGATGGCACAAGCTGCTCTTGCACTGAAAGCGATATCAACAACTACCTTTTAGGGATGGATGCTTCGACTCTAGGGATTTATAAGAATCTAAAAATTACGCTAAACCGTGCGCAAAAGCTGGGCTGCATCACAAAAGCTGCCGCCACCAAAATTAACCACTGGGCCGAAGGATTGCAGTTAAATAATTGGTTAGTGGTTAACGGGATTCCAAGAAAAGATGTCTCCTGCGACGGACCGAGTGTTCAGTGCGTTCAGATTGATACGGCAGAGTCGCTTGCCACGGTAAGATTCGATTCTAGTACGCTTCTAAAACAGATTAAAAACATCGCAAAGGGTTGCGATCCAAACGATACAAAATTCAAGCAAACGATTAAAAAGGCCACAATCCTTCATCAACTAAATCTGGCAACGATCAGCGCCATGCCCGAAGTAGTTAGCGCCTGTCATTAACCGAAAAAGAGAGTGATCGAATGAAGTATTGCGGCTCTGTCATTGCGGTTGGACTAATCAGTTTGATTACTACACCCAAAGTTTTCGGAATAAGCACCAACATTCCTACCTGTAACTACCACCAATCCGTTTTTTCTACCGACGTAAACCAAGTAGTACCGGACGGAGTTACTTCACAGGCGCTCGAATCAACGATTGAAGTGTCAGGAGAACCACTTTTCGTCTGGGATGTAGATCTAAAGGTGAGAATATTGAGCCAAGCTTCATCAGATATTGATTTGTCTCTCACCTCGCCTTTTGGTTACACGGTTACGCTGACTACCGATAACGGCGGAAATTTTGCAAACGTATTTAACGGCACGCTATTTGACGATCAGGCTGACCAAGGAAATGGCTCCTTATCGCGGCGCGTGGTCGATTATCACTACAGCAACACTGTCGCTCAGAAATTGACCCCTGAGGAGCCCTTAAGTCTTTTTCGAAACAACTATGCAAATGGATCTTGGATATTAAAGATCGTAGATGACACCCCGGGAAATCAGACTACTCTTTTGGGCTGGGAGATCCACCTAACGTCGCTAAATAACCCGCCCCATGAATACAACTTTTATGCCATGGCCAACGCGCATGTGACTGACATTCCAGATAACGGCGAGCTTGTCTCAACGATTTATGTTGGAAACGGCTCGATTACTAATAAAACTATATGCGATTTAGTTTCCCGCACAAATGTTTATCACCCGAACCCTGGTGAGCTTGAAATCTCATTAGAGAGTCCTCTTGGGCGAAGGATTACGATTGCATCGCTCGTTGGTGGCAATGCCGCCAATGCATTCGCCACAACTTTTTGGGGAGATACATTCGATTACCAAAACCCAGTACCCTACTATGACACTCCATTCCTTTATGTCTCGACTGACTATGCATTCCAGCCAAACGTCACAGCCCAGATCCTTACCCCGATGGAGAGCTTTTCAAATTTTGCAGGAGAGACTGGACTGGGAGTATGGACTCTTCGCATTCGCGATACAGCTCCCGGATACAGCGGATATTTGGATTCTTGGAACATAATCCCGACACCATGTGACTACGATCCGGTTGGCGGAAGAATGCTGGTCGACGGCTGCGATCAGTGTCCGGATGATTTGCAGAAATCCTCCCCAGGACAATGCGGTTGCGGACACCCCGATACTGATAGTGATGGCGACGGCGTTGCAAACTGCGATGATCAATGCCCCAACAACCCTGATAAATTCGTCGCCGGAGCATGTGGGTGCGCATCTTCTGATGCTGATTCAGACGGCGATGGCGTTACAAATTGCAATGAGAGCTGCGCGGAAGATCCTTTAAAAACCGAGCCTGGAGTTTGCGGATGCGGAATTTTGGATACAGATTACAACCAAAATGGGATAGCCGACTGCAATCGCACGGCTGATTTGAAGGCACAATTTGAGCGCTTAAAAAATTCGATCGCTGAGTACAAAAAGGGGGGTAAATTAAGTAAGGCATTAAGTTCGAAGATTAAGAACCTATCGATTGAGATTCATGATTCGGTGCTTGGATCAATCGGTGGATTAGATATCAAACAAGGGCAATCAATTAATTTAATCGCCTCAGCTTCGTCCCTTCCTAAAAGAGCAAAGACCTTGATAAAAGCATCTTCTGCTGAATTTTTCAGCGCTAAAAAGTCACTACTCAAAGCCACCGTCAAAGGGCAAAACGCTCTGGAATAACTGGGTAAATTTCCCGGTAAATTTGGGGTAAATTGACTATTGTTTATCTACTGTCATACTTACAAGGTGTCACGGTTTTCCTCTGTTTTCCTCAGATAACCCACTAGGAGGTCAAAATGCTGAGAGTCAAGGTGTTCGAGGGTGCTGATGCCGAAAAACTCGAATCCGAGATCAACAGATGGCTGAACGAGAAAGAGGCACAGCTTCGCCCCAGCGGGTTGCTTTTCACCGGTGAATGGCAGTTTTGGGCCGATGACTCGATTCTCTACGCTTCGGTGCTTTACAATAGCAGTGACTAAGGTTCTCACACAGAGTTAGACTTCTCTTTAAAAAGTCACCATTTGGCTGTAATCTCGCCGCATGCCATCTCTTCCTCTAATTTATGACACTCAATTTGATGTAGAGTGGCTCCCCGCCGGAAGTAAATTGGAGTTTGTCGCTGACCCAGAGTTACCCCCTAAAGACTTAATCACCGCATCGCACGGATTTATCTTCGATGGAGATAAGGCCATTGCGATCCATCACGATTCACGCGGTTGGGACATTCCGGGAGGACATATTGAGCCCGGTGAGACACCCGAAACCTCCTTTCGCCGCGAACTTTGGGAGGAGGCCGGAGCTTTAACCTTCGGAGTTGAACAATTCGGCTATTTTAAAATAACCGTGCCGATGAACATCCCCGGCTGGAAGTATCCCGCACCAACGAGTTACATGATCTCTTTTGGAGGATGGCTAAAAGAGCTAAAGGGAGCTTCCGGTCAATTTGAAACTTCACAAAGCTCTCTTGTTGCAATCGAGCAGATTCCTTGCCGAGACTCGCTTCGATCGAAAGCCTTGGAGTGGTTTCAAAAATCTATAAATTGGTTTGATCTCACTTACCTTCATTCTGGAGATGAGGCTCAGCGTAAAGTTCATAAAGCTATTAGTTCGTCTAAAATTTTTGAACTCTTAGCAGAGTATCACCCGGTCTTAGTCAGCAGCTTCAATCTTAAGCTTAACACCCCAATGAGCGATCTAGATATTAAACCCAGCCTTAATCATTTTTGTAAAGAAATGATTGAGAATTAGCTGGGCTAGCGAGCTCTTGGGGCAAGCCCCAAGGCGAGCAGCAGAAGATAAATAAACCCTACGCTTTGGGCGCTAGAAAGTCTTAAAACCCCCTATTAACTCAGTTATTAGTTGATTTCCTAGAAGATTCTCGCAGCCTCTAAGTTTTCGGCTGGGTTTTTATTTTCTGCGGCGCAACTTGGCAAGCCAAGATTGCGCTCGCCCTACGCCATTGATTTTTTGTCAAAAACCAATGGGGTAGGGTTTATAGGCCGGTCCGACTACTAATGGCATGCCACTGTAATTTAGAGGAGGAACGATGAAATCAAACTTCAAGAATCTGAGTTCTTTTTACTGGACCTGGAGCTTAGGCGTTCGAGAGCTTTCATTTGACGGCGCCAAGTTTTGATTGGAACGGCCGGGTATCCACCGTAGTCACCTTTCTCGGTAATATTACCAGTCACGCCTGCTTTGGCATTGAGGCGCGTCCCATCGGCGATTGTAAGGTGGTCAGCTACACCGGACTGCCCACCCAATACCACCCCAGTTCCGATAGTGCAGCTTCCGGCTATCCCCGTCTGGCCGCATAAGATTGAACTCGGACCTATGGTCGTATTGTGGCCAACTTGAACCAGATTATCGAGCTTTGATCCCAGTCCGATTCGGGTAGACCCCAAAGTGGCGCGATCGACACAGGTATTTGCTCCGATATCCACGTTTTTTTGAATGACCACGTTGCCGACTTGCGGGACTGGTACTAGAGATTGTCCATCGAAGGCATAACCGAATCCGTCCGAACCGATGATCGCACCGTTTTGCACCGTGCATCCAGCATCAACCACGCAATTTTCTCGAACAACTGCACCAGAGTGGATCGTCACGTTAGCCCCAATCTTTGCACCCGAATAAATCACGACGTGCGGATAAATCACAGCATGATCTCCAATCGCAACGTCCGCAGCGATCGAGCAGAACGCTCCGATGCTGACCCCTTTCCCAATAACGGCACTCGGATCAATCTCAGCATTTCTACTAATGCCATCTAGAGTTGATGACCTTTCAAAAAAATTGGGAATTAGTTTAACTAAAGCGAGTATCGGATCTTTAACTCTTAAGATAGTGGGGTGATTCTTATGCTCCGTCAGGGTAACTTCTTCACGGATTACCAGAGCATTAATTTTTAAACCCGGGAGTTTTTCGGAGAGACTTACACCAGACTTCCCGGTAAATAGGGAAAGGTATCCGGGGAGGTCATCCTCAAGCGCGCAAAGACCAACAATCTCTAAATCGTTTGGTCCCTCGACTTTGGCATCGATAATCTTAGCAACGTGATCAACTGTAAGGGGGGTTTTCTTTTGTTGTATTTTCACGATTCCCGCCACGAAATCCGATGGTTAGTTCCCATCTTTCTACAAAGTCGCAATTCTATTAGCCTATACTCTTCTGGTGAAGAGCTTACCGTAATAAGGATAGTTAGGTCAAAGTCGATGGAATTTAATGCCGACCAGGTAACCCTAGAGACAATAAAGGCTGCGCTTCCGCGGATACACTCTAGAATTGGTCCTACACCACTTACGTTTAGTGCGGCACTGAGTGAAAGGATTGGAGTCGAAATCTATTGTAAATGGGAAAATAAGCAACTCACCGGATCGTTCAAAGAGCGTGGTGCGATCAATTTTCTTTCGCAATTGAGCGAGGCTGAAAGGAAACGCGGGGTCTGTGCAGCCTCCGGCGGAAATCATGCGCTTGCTTTGAGTTTGCACGCCTCAAAGATGGGAATCCCTTGCACGATAGTAATGCCGCATTTTGCGCCACTGGTAAAAGTCGAGGCTACTAAAAAAACCGGCGCCGAGGTTGTACTTGAAGGGTTGAGTATTGACGATTCTATCTTAGTCGCCAAAGAAATAAGCAGTCAGAGGAAATTAAGCTACGCACCGCCATTCGATCATCCTCATATTATTAACGGGCAGGGGAGCTGTGGCGTTGAGATCGTTGATCAACTAAAAGATTTTGATGCTGTAATGGTTTGTGTCGGAGGCGGGGGGCTAATTTCCGGGGTTGCCACGGCTATCAAAGCATTGAAGCCGAATGTCCTGATCTATGGCGCCCAGTCAGAATGGGCGGTCTCGGCAGCAAAAGCAGATGGCGCTAAAGAAAGCGTAAAACTTAAACGCGGCACGATTGCCGATGGGATCGCTCTAAAGCGGCTCGGGGAGCTGACTAAGCAGATAATCGCTAAAACCGTAGATTCGTTGCATGTCGTAGATGAAGAAGAGATAGCACGAGCGATAATTGCCTATCTTGAGTTAGAAAAAACGGTGGTAGAAGGCGCCGGGGCAGCTGGACTGGCGGCGCTGCTCAAGTTCAAACTCCCAAGCAAGGTAAGGAAGTTGGTAATCGTGGTATCAGGAAGTAATATAGATGCGAATTTGCTGTCGATGCTGATAGAGCGCGACCTAGTTAAGCGCGGTAGATGGCTGCCAATCGGATTGTCAGTCCCTGATCGCCCGGGTTCACTTCATGCCGTAACCGGAATAATCGCTAAGCAAGGAGCGAACGTGTTACATGTGAAGCATGACAGATTTGCCACTACACTTGGGATGGTAGATATCGGATTTCTACTTGAAGTCAGAGACTCGGCCCACGCCGAAAAAATCAAAAAAGAACTACTGGCATCAGGCGTTCAGTTACTTTCTAACGTCGAGGCGATTGAAGGATAAACGTTAAAACGGCGCTTAAGTCATGGACTTAAGCGCCCCATTGTTTGTTGCCTAATCAATCGACACAATACTTCTCTACTCTCGACCAGTCGCGGGGAAGCTAAGTATAGGGGGAGGGGAGAGAGCGACCGGTAGTAGAGGCGGTAATGTTATCGATGACCATCATCTACTAGGATCGGGCCAAAGCCCCGATTCGTCAATAGAACAGTATTAGATAATTTTACCTCTGCTAGTAATTTCAGAGGGTTACTGAGTCTGTGACGCACCCTCAGTCGGGGGAGCACGTAACTCTTCGAGGTACCGTTTCGTCTCGTCATACCCTGGTCGTGGAAGGTGCCAGGTCCAAACTGAGCCTTGTTTTTGAACTTTGGCCACTTCGGTATAGAGCACTTCCAAAAGTGTATTTTTCCTTCCGCTCTGCACCCTCAGCTCAGGAAAGGCCTCACGCGCTTCAGCGTTAGCCGGGTAGCTCTTTCCTTCGGCCAGCGCGTCAATCCAGTGTGCGACAGCTTTCCAACGCAATGTTTCTTCGGACAGCCTAAGATGCTTGCCGGCGTTAGGCGCTTGGCCCAGCGCAGCCCCGATTGAAAGCTCAGTACCAAACCCGAGCTGCTGCAAAACAAAGGAGGCGATTTGATACGCCTCAGTGCCAAAAATCTCTTGTTGGTAGGACTTTGGTTTCTTTTCTCCTCCGCCCAGGTGCCATTTCCGATATTCCTTAGGGAACGTGACCATTAAAAACGCTAGCCCAATTGGCTTTGCAAAGCCTATAGCCACCCCACCCTCGATGCCGATCTTTGGGACACGGGCGCCGAGTTTGCTTCCAATCTCGATCCACGTAGCCATTTCACGAAACAATTTTTCCCAATGGGGAGCAGGACTATATCGCAAGA
>CAZJXY010000109.1:0-9533 GCA_964549925.1 uncultured Bdellovibrionales bacterium
CTATATCCTCCGCCCCAGGCAGAAATTCACTCGAGTACCTACGCCCCCAAAACTTACCCCCAGGATATTCGGGTGTGTACCTACTTACGGCTCGGGCTATGGACGAGTTAAAATCCCTCATGAAATCTGCCCTATTCCCATTAGGAAACATCGCCGGGGCCTGGCAGTGATTTCCCTCTATCGCGAGGGCATAGAGCTTTACGCCGTATCTATGGATGAACCTCGCAGCGTATCCTAGGATCGCTTCTTCTAGCTCCTCATTATTTACAAACCATAGCTCGGAATTTCGGCTCCTTGTCGTTAGAAACGACGCTAGCTCCTTACTCTCTATGCGCGCATGATAGCTCACATAGAGTGTTCGCGGCGTTTCTATTTTTGTTGCTTAATATTTAAGGACAATTCTTCATAGGTTTTCGAAATGGAATAACGCTCAGAAATTCAACTCCCTTTTATCTCATCCTTTCAACTACATCCCAACTACAACTTTAACCCACTTTAACTCTCACGACGTGGCTGAGGAAAATGGAGGAGAAATGGAGGAATAATTAAGCCGCCCAGGGGAGTCGAACCCCCGACCCTCGCATTACGAATGCGATGCTCTACCAACTGAGCTAGAGCGGCGTATCAAGCTTGAATATATCCTAATTATCTCCAAAGAAAACCCCCAGCGAAATTACCCCAAAAGTATAGATTTTTCCCGCGGAGAAAATCGGGAATGACAGGGGAAAGATGACCGATAATAGCGCAAGATCGGCGGATACCAGAAGCGCTCGACTCAAACCCACTACCTAGCAATTTTCCTCCAACAGCGAAAGCCCCAAAGATAACTTCCCCGATCCCACTTACCTCTCGCCTCTCAACATCCGTGCAACCCGTCAGACATAAAACATTATCAACATGTTGGAAACCATCATCAAAGATCCATCCAATCTAATAATCCTCCCTTGCAAGAATCTTGATCAGTTGTAAAGATCAAACTCAATGTCATACTCAGAAACCACAAATGAGATTCGAATCTCAGTCCACCCAACCGCCGTGCCGGAGGAATCAAGTCCGCTGGAAAAGCTTTACGCCTTCACCTACACAGTGACAATCCAAAACCTCGGTCGCCCGCGGGTGCGTCTGCTTGAACGCCACTGGGTGGTGCTGGCAGATGGAGAGCACTTTGCCGAAGTGGTTGGACCTGGAGTAGTTGGCGAACTGCCAGAGTTAGATGCCGGTGAGATCTATACCTATAGCAGCGGGACCGTGATTAACACGCCAGTTGGCACAATGTTTGGGACCTATACCTTCCGCGCTGAGTCCGGAGAGTACTTTGAAGCTACAATTCCACAGTTTGATCTAGTTTACCCGACAGTTTTGAATTAAAAACGTCTTAAATTCCTAAAAGGACGTTAATGCAACTAATCCTCTGGATATCTTTTCAGGCCCTAATCGCTACATACATCTGTGGCAGAGTGATCGATCCGGATCTTTGGTGGCACGTTGCAGTCGGCCGATGGATCGTAGGTAATGGAGCAATTCCGCATCAAGATTATTGGAATTTGAGCGGGGTAGGGCTTCCATGGCGTGCGTACTCTTGGAGCAATGAAATTGTTTATGCTCTGGTGGACTCCTGGTGGGGATTGCGCGGTTTATTATTTCTTCAAATATTACTTACGTTTGCCATTGTCTTTACCTCGGCATTTTGTCTGAGCAAGTTGGCGAAAGATTGGTTTTTTGGCGGACTAATTTCAGCTGTCGCTGTAACCGGGACGTATGGGCATTTAACCTTAAGGCCACAGAGCCTCACCTGGATATTTTTCGTCCTCACCATTTATCTCGCTTCCAAAGTTTCTTCGGAAGGCCCAAGACCTAAGACACTTGTCTTAATTGCGCTCACTATGATGGCTTGGGCCAACACACATATTACTACCTCCCTTGGAGTAATAGTGGCTCTAGCCTGGTGCGTTGCTTGGGACAAGAAGGAGAGTTGGAGGGCGAACTTACCCAAGGTGTTTTTGGCATGTTTGGTGGGAATGGTTGCGACTCCTTACCTTGGCGGTGAACTTGTCACCTTTGTCTCGAAAGTCTCTCACCCTTTTAAGTATACCTCGATCATAGAATTTCAACCGGCGAATTTGCAGCAATATCCTACGGGTATTTTAGTGTGCTTATCGGTAGTGCTACTCTCTTTTTTACACCTGCAGCCGCGAATTATCGGCGTGCCGAAGCTTTTGGCCGGTGCCGGTTTTGCGATAGCCGGATTTGGAATCATTAAGTTTCTGCCCCAGGCATTATTTATTGTGGCTGCTCTAATTTGTGAGATTTGGTCCAAGTCGGTCGACGGATCCTCTACTAAAAAAGGCAGCGCAGCGCTGCTTGGTGCTTTGGGTGAGGGGTTTGAGCGGCTAAAGGGAGTTGCCTTAAAAATCCCACCAGAGGGGCTTTCCTTCGTATTTTTGGCTCTTGCGGCTGTCAATATCTATCCATTGTGGAAGGAGCCGACCAATTCAAGCGTAGTTCCGATCAAGGCCGTGGATTTTATCGAGTCAAATAAACTGCCGAAGCCTATTCTTGCTCCCTTCGGAGATGGGGGTTACCTAATGTATCGCTACACCGATAAAAACGGGAAGCCAGAGTTTCTTGTAGCGATAGATGGCCGGACGAACGTAACGTCTGAGTGGTTTCTTGAAAAGCACACCGATGCTCTAAATGGACGGGTGAATTGGCGAGAGATTGTCGAAAAGGCAAACCCGAAGACCATTCTTTGGCGAAACCAATCACCTTTGGTTGCGATTCTGCTGAACAATATCGAGTGGTGTGGGATTTATAACGATGGGGATCGGGAATCGGGATATTCTATCTTTGTGCGAAGAGAGTTTTACGAAACGATCTCAGATAAGCTTCCCTCGCACAATTGCAGCATCGGGGTAAAGGGAGGAAGCGATAAGTACTTTAGGGTTGAGCTGGAGTAGCGAGGTCCTCCATCACATCTTTGCTTAGCGCATCGATGAAATTTCGAACCGAAATCATCCCCAATACATCAGCGTCGTCGTTTACCACCGGGAGATGCCTAAACCCTCCGTGCGAGAGAAGGTCAAAGGCCAGGGAGCAAGTGCTATATTCCAAAATAGTTGTTGGTTTAGCTGTCATGTATCTATCGATAGTCTCCGAGTCTGGAGTCTCGAATTTTAAGATGACTTTATTGATGTAGTCTCTTTCAGTGAAGATACCTTCTAGCTTTTGATCTTGTCCTAAAATCGCAAGTCCGCCGATGTCCTCCTTTCTTAACTTCTCGATGGTTTTGCTGAGGCTAAATTTGTGGCTGATTGTAGCAGCCTTGAACGGGGATAAGCTCTTTACCGATGATCCAAAAAATTCGGCCGTGGCAGAATCAACCGAAAATTCGTTAATAATGCGATTCTCGACCACCTTCTTAGCCAGATTCTTGTAAAGAAAATCAACCACATCTTTTGAAGAGAGCACCGAGATAAGCGCACCATTGCTGTCTACCACCGGGACGTGGCGGAAATGGCCGTTTGCCATGGTAAATAAGACTCGAGCGATACTTGCGTGCGCCGGTAAAGTATCGGGGTTTTCGGTCATCACATCCTGGGCTGAGAGTGTTTCGAATGCCGGGCTATCCAAACCGACTTTTCTTAAAAGATCTCGCTCAGTAACGATTCCTAGCAGCTCGCCTGAGTGAGAAGTGACTGCCACACTTCCAATTCTATGCTGCTGAAGGCACCCAACAATTTTTGAGAGTTTCGTATCGGAAGTCACAGAGACAGGCTTTCTTAGCGGCAGCGCTCGCACCTTTCCATCGAGTAAGTGCCTACTTAGAAATTGCCCAAGGTGTCGAGTGGTCGGTGGATTTGACATAGTTGCCTAACTCCTCTTATCCGCAATCGGCAGTATTTATGCCAGCTTTATCTTGCGATGCGGCGGATAAAACTCCACATTAAAATCCCGCTTGAACTGATCGGTCGAAACCCCCAACCCCTTCGCTAACTTTCCATGTGACTCAAAAATTGAAGGGTCAAGCTCCTTGAATTGAGGGATGCTCGCCATCTCTACTAGTTTACCGACACGCTTTTTAGCTGTCTGTAACCGCTCAGGGGAAATCGCACCGGAGCGAACACCCTCGACTAAATCCCCCGCAAGTTTTAGGGCGAACTTGATATTATCCCCCTCTTTGGCGTCAGAAACGATAAACATGTCACATCCGGCGTTAAATGAATCGACGATTCCGGTATCGGCAGCAAATCTTTGCTTTACGGCCTGCATATAGAGAGAGTCAGAAACTACTACTCCTTCGTATTTTAGCTCGTTGCGAAGTAAGTTAGTTAAAACCTCTGCAGAAAGTGTTGCCGGATTCTTACCATCAAACGCCTCAAATACTACATGGGCGGTCATGATCATCGGCGCTTTGGCCGCAATCAATTCAATAAACGGAACAAGTTCACGTTTACTAACTACATCTCGAGGCAGAGTAAGTCTGGGAAGTCCGAAGTGTGAATCACCGGATGTGTCGCCATGACCGGGAAAGTGTTTGGCGCACGGGATTATTCCGCTCTGCAGTAGTGTTCGAACCACTTCTTTGGCTCCGCTTGCGACCGACTCCGGGGTCGTTCCGAACGCTCTTGGTCCGATCACTGGATTTTTTGGATTCGAGTGGATATCGGCGCACGGAGAAAAGGAGAGATTGATTCCGAAAGAACTCAATTCCACAGCGATTGATTTTGTAATCTCAATAATTTTGTCTTTCCAATAATAAGGATAGGGGAAACAGGTGGTCGGATCCGGAGTACGGATAACCCGTCCGCCCTCGTGATCGAGGGATACTAGGATTTTTTTATGTCCCGCGGCTTCGGAGAAATCCCGAACCAACGATTTAAAGTCAGAGAGCCACTCCCGGTATGGTGCCGCTTGATTAAAATTTTTAGCAAACGGAAGAAAACCAATAGGCCTTAACTTTTTTAGGTGAGCTCGTTCTTCGCCGGAAAGCGTTATACCGTTTACCCCGACAAAGAATAGCGAACCAAAATCACTCTCGCTTATTCCAAAATCCTTCATCCTCCATTACTATCATCATCCTATGGAGGAGAAAATAAGATCTGTTGTGGCGGCCTTTAAGATTGAAGGAAGGCTGCTTGATATCGCACCCCATAAGAGCGGGCACATAAATGACTCATACTTAAGCACTTGGGAGATAGCTGGCCAAACTAAACAGTTTATCCATCAGCGCATCAATCATCTAATTTTTAAAGACATTAATGGCTTGATGGGAAACATCGAGCGGGTAATCGCGCATCTGAAGAAAAAAATTGAGAGTGGAGAGACACCAGAGGATTTTCTGGCCTTGACGCTTTGTCGGACAAAAGAGGGGAAGAGCTTTTTCTCAAACAGCGATGGGACATTTTGGCGTAGTTATGACTATATAGAAGGGACCGAAACTTTTGACCGCTGCCCAACAATTGCTCACGCTAAAGAGGGTGGTAGAATCTTCGGACTTTTTCAGCGACTCTTGAGCGATATCCCGTTGAAGGGACTAATTCTCACGATTCCTAATTTTGACAATGTGCCGCTTCGGTTTGCGGCACTTGAAGAAGCAATTAGGGAGGATCGAGTAAGCCGGGTATCTGCGGCCAGGGCTGAGATAGATTATGCTAAAGGTGAAGTTAAGCTCTCCTCGTTGTTTTCTGATCTGCTGGAAAAGCATAAGGTCCCAAAAAGAGTCACACACTACGATACAAAATTAAACAATGTGCTTTTTCGTCGCGGAACGCCAAGAGCCATAGCAGTGACCGATCTCGATACCTGTATGCCCGGTTGTTCGCTTTATGATTACGGCGATCTGGTAAGAAATAGTGCTGTCCCGTGCAATGAAGATGAGAAAGATTTAAGTAAAATCGCTCTGTCTAGGGATTACTATAACGCGATTAGAGATGGGTACTTAACGGAGGCTAAGCAGTTTTTGAACCAGGCGGAAATTGACGCTATGCATCTAGCGCCTGGCCTAAACGCTCTGAATTTAGGAGTTAGGTTTCTTACGGACTTTCTTTGCGGCGACACTTACTTTAAAGTCTCTTATCCAGATCATAACCTAATTCGCGCTAGGGCCCAATTTAAGATCGCCGAGGTGCTAAAGGTTAGTTGATCTAGTTTTTTAATCGGATTTTTAGCGATGTCAGCATATTCATACCCAAAGGAAAAAATAAAAGTACTCCTACTGGAAGGGGTTCATCAAAGCGCGGTGCAATGCTTCGAAGAAGCCGGCTATAAGCCTAAGCTTGAGAAGAAGGCTTTCACCGAAGATGAGTTACTAGAGGTGATCTCGGAGGTGCATGTCTTAGGCATTCGCTCCAAGACAGAGCTCACAGCTAAAGTTTTTGAAAAGGCAAAGCGCCTTTTAGCAGTAGGCTGCTACTGCATCGGAACCAATCAGGTCAATCTTGATGCCGCACGAAAGAACGGCGTAGCCGTTTTCAATTCCCCTTTCAGTAACACACGAAGCGTTGCAGAGCTTACCATGGCGGAAGTTATAATGCTGTCGCGAAAAGCTGCTCATTTGAGCGCAAACCTGCACCGTGCGAAGTGGGAAAAGACTGCTTCTGGTTGTTATGAAGTGAGAAATAAAACTATCGGTATAGTTGGCTACGGGCATATCGGCCAGCAGGTCGGTATTTTGGCCGAGGGGTTAGGGATGAAGGTGGTTTTCTTTGATATTTTAAAGAAGCTCCCATTAGGCAATGCACAGGCCCTAAAAACTTTGGACGATGTCTTGAAAGGCTCTGACTTTGTAACCTTGCATGTCCCAGAAACTCCCCAGACAAAGGGTATGATCGGGAAAAAAGAACTGGGTAGAATGAAAAAGGGGTCGTACCTTTTAAACTTAAGCCGCGGAACAGTGGTTAATCTCTCTGCTTTGGCTGATGCTATAAAATCCAAACACATCGCCGGAGCTGGGATAGATGTTTACCCAGTTGAGCCGGTGTCAAACGATCAACCATTCGAATGCGACCTTTGCGGGCTAGAAAACGTGATTCTTACACCTCATATCGGTGGGAGCACCCAGGAAGCCCAACAAAATATCGGCATCGAGGTTTCTGTGTCATTGATTAAATATACCGATAACGGCGCAAGTTTGGGATCGGTGAACTTCCCCGAGCTTGATCTTCCGCTACTTGAAGATAGTCATCGGGTAATGAATATCCACCAAAACGTGCCAGGTGTCTTAGGAAACATAAACGGCATCATTGCCAATTTAGGGGCGAATATTCGGGCCCAGTTCCTCCGTACCTATGATGATGTCGGGTACTTGATTATGGATGTGGATAAGAGCCTTTCAAAAAAGGTCAAACAACAAATTGATGAACTTTCAACCACGATTAAGACAAGACTGCTGTTTTAAAAAATTTTGGTGCGAAGATGCGCACGAGGAGTAAAGCTCCAGCGGGGAATCTTTTTCCAATTCTCCTTGGAGTGGTAGTTATTCTCTTATACTTCTCTCGGCTCTTTCCTGCATTTAGTTCAGCTATTTCATCTTCATTTCCGGATGCGTATCACTTTCTCTGGAATATTTGGTATCTTGGGACGGGAGCTTCAGAACTGTACCACACTGATCTTCTATTTACTCCTTTCGGCGCAAATTTAGATCTGCACTCATTGACTGAAGGATTATTGCTGCCGCTCGACTGGCTCTCCTTCGGAGCAGGAATAATCTTTACCTTTAACCTTGCAGCTCTCCTCTGCTTTTTATTTAATTTTCTTTCAGGCTTCGTCCTGTTCAAATTGCTCTCTGGTAAAGCGTTTATTGCCTTGCCGCTCGCACTTTTGCTTACGTTTCACCCGTATTTCCTAGCCCATCTTGATGCAGGACACCTAAACTTTCTTCCGGCTTTTCTACCAATAGCGGTTGTTACTTGTTTAATTACGATAGCTTCGGAGAAGAGTTCGGCGCTCTATCGAATCTTCGGGATGGGGTCGTTCGCTGCACTCCCGTTTATAAATCTCTACTATTTTTATTATCTGCTCCTTCTAGTGCCGCCATTTGCAATCTATTTATTACTTGCCGGTAAGAGGCGTGGAGCTTTAGAGGTTTGTGGAATTACGGTGCTCGCTTGTGTGCTTTCTGGATTGAAGCTCTATGCCGTAGCCAAGCTTGCGTTATCTGGCACATATACTGCGGATCATAATCCGATAAAGCATAGCCTCGATGTTTTGCACACGCTGCTTCCTTCTAAGTACCAATTAATTTCAGACCTTATGCCGGCTTCACAGTCCTATCTCTTCCCGCAAGTAAATTCAGGTGAGTCAGGTGGCTACGTAGGATTTCTGGCTTTACTGCTTCTCTTTGTTTTGTTGATGATTACTCGATCTAGAGTTGTCGGGGGATTTTTGGCACTTGGCGGATTATTTTTGATGCTCTCCTTTGGGCCAGAGATCTTCATAAAGGGTGAGGCAATATGTGTGAATCCTCTCTATTCGTTATTTAGTAAACTCCCGCTCTTTCCCTCCGTGCCTGCCCGCTTTAGTGTTATTTCAGAGTTATTTCTTCTCATGGCGATTGCTTCGGCTTACTCTCGATCCAAAGGGATTTCAGGAGTGGGGGTAAGCTTACTCTTTCTATTGCTAATTGAGTTTATTCCTAGCGGATTTACACTTAATACTCTACCGCAGTATCAATTTCTAGAGAGTGAGGCATTTGCTGGGATCCACGCTTTGCATGATACCGGTCTTCCGATCGAGGAGCGGATGTATCGACAGACCAAGCATAAAAAAATTATTACTGAAGCGTTTTTAGCTAGACGACCTCGGGCGGCGGAGAAGCTTTACCGCGAAAATAAGTTTTTGCGCTATTTGAAGGGGAAGCAGGAAGCTGCCGCGGAAGATCTGAAGGCAGATTTCTGTAAGTTAAAAATCGATGCGGTTTTGCTGCAGGACACTCAGGCGGATATTATAGAGAGAGTTGGGGGAATTAAATGGATCCGACCGGGGGGGGCTGGAGATGGTTTCAATCTATATACCTGTGATCGGACCAAGGTTTGTGCCGAGTAGCATGGAATTTACTTGTGTAAGAGACTGAGTAAAACCATGGAACACATCTTTGGCTCCTCAGGAATGATCCGATTGGTTTGTCCCAGGGAATGATTATTCTATGCACATAATGCACTGAGTCAAAGGATGAAGGAAGCCGGATGATGTGTTATTTTGTGTCTATGCGGACCGTTAAATGAAAGCGTTGGTTCCTCGTCCGAAGGAGAGAGGACGAGACACGGGGTCATCGATGAATTTCATGGATTGAGACGTATATAAACGTGCACTCGAGTAACGAAGGCCTTAAATTCTCGAGCGGAACGCCGCTAATTTCATGGTGAGTACTGAAAACCATAAACCTCATGCAAAAGTAATAAGACGCCAGGTGCGCTGAAATAGTATGGGGCCCAGAATACGAGTAGCAATTTGTTTGCCGGCGAGTTACTTCCGGAACAAGTATAGTAATTGCCAAAAAGATTGAGAAATCTTTTTGGCAATTACTGGCCAGGCGA
>CAZJXY010000110.1:0-9526 GCA_964549925.1 uncultured Bdellovibrionales bacterium
GGTTTTCCGCCAATGCTTCTAAATCCCGCCAGGCGACTTCACGTAAAAAGGCTCTGGAAAAACTCAATATTGATGAAATAAAGCCCTCTAACCGCCGCTATCCGGGTATTTTCTTTAAACAACAGAGAGAAGCCGGAGACCAGATATTGGATGTCAAAAATTTATCATTAGAAATGGATGGCGAAACCTGGTTTTCCAAAGTAAATTTTACCGTTACCAGAGGTGAAAAGATCACGATACTTTCCAAGGATATCCGAATAGAAATTCTAATAGCAAACAACTGTATTTGCTATTAGCATGTAAAGTGCTATTCTACGTTCTAGGATAGCTTTACTTAAAAAAGGAGATAGCTGTGGAAAGTTCCTTAAATCTGGCGGATCAGGGACGAATCGGGGTACTAAGGGCTGACCCATTTAATACCGAATTTATCGAAAGAGCAGCGCCATTGGACTCGGTTATTCCTGAATCCCTTGAGATTAAATCGCCGTTAGTACAACGTCATTACCTAACCAATGGTGAGCTCAAGCCCTGGGATGGTCTCAGTGAGAAAGTTTACTCCCCTATCCCTGTGATTCAGCAGGGGGCTACAGTCCACCCGCTTGTTGGAGAATACCCAATCTTAGGTGCCAAAGAGGCGATCGAGGCTTTACAAGCGGCCAAACAGGCCTATGACAGAGGACTTGGTACCTGGCCATCAATGGATTTGGAAGGTCGAATTGGGTGCATCGAAAGATTCGTAGAGAAGATGCAAGAGAAGCGTTCGGAAGTGGTCAAACTGATTGTGTGGGAGATTGCAAAGACCGAATCCGATGCAGCCAAGGAGTTTGACCGCACCGTTCAGTATATTAAAGATTCAGTGACTGAGCTTAGGAAGATGGCTGCTGAAGATTCTGTAGTACGCGATCGTGAGGGGATCAGCGCACGCGTAGGAAGAGCACCAACTGGAGTAGTTTTGTGTATGGGTCCATTTAATTACCCGCTAAATGAAACTTTTACCTTACTAATTCCGGCGATCATCATGGGGAATACCACCGTGGTTAAGACTCCAAAACAAGGGGTGCTTCCAATGGAGCCTCTACTTGAGGCCTTCAGAGACTCATTTCCGCGAGGAGTAGTGAACGTCATCAATGGAGACGGTAAGGATTTAATTACTCCGATAATGCAAAGTGGTGATGTAGATCAATTGGCCTTTATCGGTAGTAGTCGAGTGGCCGCAATTTTAATGAAACTCCACCCGGCTCCACAAAGAATGGCATCACCGGTACTTCAGCTGGGCGCAAAAAATCCGGCAATCGTTACCAAGGATGCCAATCTCCCTGAAGCCGCTACGCAAGTTGCTGCCGGGGCATTGACCTATGACGGTCAACGTTGCACCGCGTTAAAAATTCCGTTCGTCCAGGAGGACGTCGCCGAAGAGTTCATAACGTTACTATGTGCTGAAGTGAAAAAGCTGCCGGTTGGGTTGCCGTTTGAAAAGGATGTAAAGATCACTCCACTAGCAGAACCTGGAAAGGTAAAGTATCTAAACGAGCTGATTGAAGATGCTGCTGCGCTTGGTGCGCGGGTAGTCAATCAAAACGGAGGTCAAAGCGAAGATACTCTCTACACCCCGGCTGTCGTATTTCCTGTTACTAAAGAGATGCGTTTGTATAAAGAGGAGCAGTTCGGTCCAGTGGTTCCGGTAGCGACATTCAAAACTGAAGCCGAAGTGGTTAACTACATTGCTGACTCCGAATATGGGCAGCAGGTCTCAATTTTTACAAGCACTCCTGATTCAGCCGAACACTCAAAACTAATAAGTGATCTGGCGCGGGTAACTGGCGGACGGGTTAATATTAATACTCAGTGCCAACGCGGGCCGGATGATTTGCCTTTCGGAGGGAGAAAGGACTCCGCTTCCGTGGCGCTCTCGCTTCGATTGGCATTAGAGCAATTCTCAAAGCCAACAGTTGTTGCGGCAAAAAGTACGGATCCGGCAAGCTCGACGTTAGCCCAAGTGGAGATGCACTAAATGCAGTAGTTTCGTCTCTACCTTACGGTATAACTGGACAGCTGGATGGGAAGTTTTGCAACGCCAGGTTCACGTCTGGGTCATTCTTACAAAACTGCATATTTCTGAACGTATCATTGAAGCAGGGTTGTAAGGATTGTTCCAGAGTTTCATTGTCAACCATCGTTAGCTCGATATCCGGCGTGGCAGAGCAAGAATAACCTGAGGTATCAACTACAACATTGGCTGCATTGTCGTAGAATGAGTCGCTATCCATGTCGTAAGCGTCGACTTCGTCTCTTAGAGGATTATCTGGCGCAGAGGCGTAATAGGTGCTTCTATATTCAGTAGCTCCACTGAAGGCCTTATTATTCATTCCAAAACCTTTCTGTGCCTTGAAGCCACCCTCAATAAATCGCACATCAAAGATGTCGCTCGCGGTAAAATTAGTAATGGAGTATCCCTTATCTTCAATTTGGTTATTCAAAGGATCTAGGAAGTCAGCACGCCGCTTTAACTCAATCCGGTTTCCATTTTTTATCGTAAATTGGCTCTTAAATGCGTTTGAATTCACCGCAAATTGTACGCTCACCTCACGATCTTCGCCTCTATCCCAGATCAGATCTCCACTTTTTTTCTTTAGCGCACCGCTCACCGTAACGATGTGCGAACCGCCGCCGAATGGGTCGGATGCGTTTGCATTTGTAACTTCTAGCATAGCCTTACCACCCTGCCGGAATGCATGGATTAGGTTATATCCACGCGCTGTGCTCTGGCCTTCAGCACAGAAGTAAATCTCAGCCTGATAGAGATAATCCTCTTGTTTGTTTTCCGTCTTAGAGGGAATGTAAATGAATATTGCTTCAGCTTGGCCCTTCCCCTGAATCTCTGGAGTGTTAACTTTGATCAGCTTTGACGAGATTGGCTTGGGCTTAAATAGCTCAGCTATATTATCAGCGTTGACATCTCCGCTAACAACCGTTACCCCTCCGGCGTTTAGATTTTGCTTGGTCGGCATATTTTTCATGAAGCAAAGTGAAGTCTCCGAGTGCAGTACCGTTTCAAACGCATGCCCTACACCCTCAGCCAGGTTACAAGCTCCGAAGCCTCCGGATTTACCGTCCATATTACTAGAGAAAAATTGCATACACTGATTTGGGCTTGAGGTATTAGTAGCGATTGCATCCACGACGCCGGGCACCCAAAATAATTCCTTTATTGTTGATAGGTCGGCAATCTCTGGTAGAGTTGGAGGTGTTCCCGACACACTTGAAATGCCAACGTCATACCCGCTGGAGCTTAAACTGCTGCTGGATGTTGAACTACTCTTTGTCAGCGAGGAGGATGAAGGGTAGCTTGTTAGTCCACTCTTTACAGACTTTGCAACTTTTTTATAGGCCGATGTGGCAAGGATCGATACAAGTTGCTCTGACTCTCCCCACCCGGTTGCACAAAAGCATAGTAGTGACGCGACCAAGGTCACCAAGAATCTTGGACTGATTGATTGTAAATTTTTATTTTTAGTTTTCACCATACAAAGTATCGGCGTAGAGTCCGGGTAAACTGAGAAAAAAGTGCTAAATATCGGGGAATTTGGCGAATTTATTTACCCGTAATTATTGGATAAAAGTGGGGGTGTGATAAATCTCACCGGACTTAATAAAAATAAAACATCCGTTTAATACAGCCGCTTTCGCTCAGTCGGTATTGTCCTGGGAGGCACAAGCAACGAAATGCTCGTTGTCCACGCCAAATCTGAGGCGATAATAGCGCTGCAGTCGTAAACCTGAGGAACCACGCTTTACGATTAAGTTAGAATCGGAGGTTCTCAATTCGAACCCGGCGGTAAAGTCCTCCCTACCGAGAGATTGAAGATGCTTACACAAACCAGCCAATAAGACGGCTCCAGCCGGGGCCATCTTACGGCCAAACTGCGAAAGATGCAGCAGCTGTCCTTCATATGACGTTCCGCCTAACTCCTTCTCACATCGAATGATGTAATGCTCACCTACCTTAGCTCCACCGTTTTGATCCTTTCTACTCTCTCCCCATCGCTCCATCTCTACTTGATCAAACGCCAAGGCTATCTTCATGGCCTTGCATGCAAGGTTTGCTAATTTTCCAATCTCAACAACGCTAAACTCCTTTGGAATCAGCACCTGTGCACTACCGTCCTCAAACTCCTGAAAGCGGCAGAGATCCAAAATATCCTTGGCTGAATGGGAGATCTCCATTTCAATTTTTTTAGTCTCGAGGAGTCGCTCTGACCGAATATCGGCCAAGTCAGACTCAAGCATGCCTTGATCTAATAGGGCTTCGTTGGTCGTCGTAAAGTTATCGGAGAACCACAATTCGAAGGGGGCCATAAAAATCAGCAGAAAATGACGAAATTGAGGCGTTATAGGGACAGAAGTGAAAGACCGTCAGAGGTCAGCGTCTAAAGCGCTAACTTTGATTTGCTCAATATAAAATAGAGAAAGCCCCAGACACAAATGTTGCTGCAGGGTCAGCAGCACATTTGTATTTATATAGCTTATCGGTTCCCGATTTGCGGAGTGCCCTAATCCGATCGACTATCCGTTGAATTGGGAAGCAACCCCCACAATAGGTCGAAAATCTGGCGCTGAAATGAACTAAGCTCTGCACTATTGATGATCATTGAGTGATCCTCATCTTTTGAAGAAATTATCGCCACCTTTTCATCAAAAACATACATTGTGGTAGGAAAATTCAGTGATCGACTAAGATACTTGATGTAGCGCCGATCGGTTTTCGATTGACCATAATTCTCTGTCCTAAACACTCGACTGGCCTTATCGTCTTTATCTTTTAGGCTAATTAAGTGCAAAGTGTATCCGCGCTGAATTCTAAGCCGAGTGAAGTCCTGCATAAATTCCTCTCCGACATAATCTATAATGTCAAAAAGGGACATATATGCTCGAGACAGTCGATCCTTAGCCTTGATGCACTCCAGTAAGACCTTTCTTGCCCCATCAATCCCAGTGAAATGTTTGATACTCGGTTCTTCGGTGCTATGTGATCGTTTCACCAAAGCGAGTGACGGAAGTAGGGTTTCATAGGCCGAACGCTTATCTCTAATCTGACTCTCTTCCTTGAGCAAAAGTCGGTTCAGCTCTTCTGGCTCAGACGCCATAAATTGTGTCTTATCTTTTCGTTCAACTTGAATTGCGAGTCCCTTGGCTATCAACTGTGTCAGTACCAAGTGTGTCGTTCCACGATTGATTTTCAGCTTCTTAGCTATCCATGAGGTACCCCTGCTTCCATATTCAAGCAGGCAAAGCCACACCATTGATTCATTTTTAGAAAGCCCAATTTTAAGAAGTGATTGGATTAGTTTTGTATCGCCCATGAGAGGAAGATTGCATGGGTTTTTCTAGAATTCAATCTTGATCCTTCACTTATTTCTAAACACCACCTCTCCATGCCATCCATCCGGCCGCTCCGCCTGAAGCTCTGCAATTTGCTCTAGATAAAAGGCGGAGGGCTTCTTTAACCTTTGATCGAGCTCCGCCGAGGTCTTAAATGCTTCTCTAGCATCATCCCAT
Source organism: uncultured Bdellovibrionales bacterium (assembly GCA_964549925.1). Taxonomy (GTDB): domain Bacteria; phylum Bdellovibrionota_C; class UBA2361; order UBA2361; family J135; genus CAZJXY01. The sequence continues at coordinate 5,557 of CAZJXY010000110.1, forward strand.
TTTCCACTCTCAAAGTATTCTAGGGCCTTCTCCCAAACTTCAGCCGCTGTTAGTTCAATCGCCGGAGAAAATACTGTAAAAACCCCAACTCCTTCATTTTTGCCGACTACCTTTATCGTTCCCATTCGGAGCGGATCAAAGATCTCTTTTGCGGCCTCAACCACGTCACTCGATACCATGATATCAGTGCCAAAATACTTATTTACTCCTTCTAGTCTAGACGCCAGGTTTACTGAGTCTCCAATCGCGGTAAAATCAAATCGTCTCAGCGATCCTAGGTTTCCCACCACCATCGGGCCGGTGTGCACTCCAATACGTGTGTGTAAGGGCGGAAAGCGTTTTGTGGCGTTAAAGCGTTCACACTCCTCTTGAATCCGAATTGCCGTCTCACAAGCTTTTGCGGCGTGATCTTCAATCTGAACCGGAGCGCCCCAAAGTGCTAAGATTCCATCTCCCGTAAACTTGACCAAGGTCCCTTGATTTTCAAGAATTACATCCATTACTTCCGTAAAATATGTATTCAAAAGTTCCGAGAGCTCCTCCGCCTGCAATTTTTCTGAGATGGTTGTAAACCCGGCCAAATCTGTAAACATCGCCGTCGCAACAACTTTTCGGCCGCCAAGTTTTAAGGCATTTGGATCATGCGCCACAACTCGCGCCATTTCGGGGGAGAGGTAGCATCCGAACGCGCGTTGAATTTGGCGCTGCGATCTCCTAGTAATCACGTAATAGTAAAGGGTACTCAGCAAAAATATAGCTGGCAATCCAACTCCAAAGCAAAGCGCACCGGGAATGAAAATTTGATATCTTAGTCCAATGTTTGCAGCCAAGATCCATGCGCATAATGAAGTCGCGACAAACATTCCTCCGCGCACTGGTCTTACAGAAAATAGCACCCAAGTACAAAGAACCAACCAGGCACTCAGCAGCCAAAGCTCATAAGTAGGATTGATCCTTCTAATCCAGTCCCCACGCAGCAAGTTTGCCGCTGAAGTTGCATGGATCTCAACACCGAATGTCCTGCCATAATTGTAAAATGGTGTAAGAAAACTATCTTTTTCGGCTGGGCCGGTTCCCGAACGAAGCAGCAGCCCCACAAATACGATCTTATCCTTTACAAGTTCGGGCGGAAGTGGCGGATCCGTCTGAAAGACTTGGTAGTAAGAGAGCGAGGGAATTGTTCCGGCCGGTCCGTAGTAATTTATAAAATCATGCTCTGATGGCCGCGGAGCGTCGCTTGGAAGACTTACGGCCGAATATGAGAGCGCTTCTAGACCCTGCATCGATTCACGGCCCGGGGTTAAAAACCGGCGCACATACCCTATATCTTCAGGTGCCGCCGCGATTCCCACTCCACTAGCTGCGTTTAGGAAGGGATCATACGGATAAAGAATCTCAAAAAGCTCGTATCCGGCGTCCTCTCTAACTCCAACATCAACTCCGAGAATGCTAGGCACTGTAGTCAAGGCCGAGGCTAGATCGCTATCGGCTTGGGGGTCAGAACTTTCACCCAAGAAAAGCACATCGAATGCCACACGTTTTGCACCGAGCTCAGATAATCTATTTAATAGTTTGGCGTGCAATGCCCTCGGCCATGCTTGATCAAGCGGAACACCGAGATTGTCGTAACTCGCCTCATCGATTGAGACCACCAGCACCTCTTGCGGAGGCTCTATCGGTCCACGCCATTGGAACCAAAGATCGATAAAGCCAGACTCGATCGCTTGACCGCGAGTGGAGAGATAGAATGCGGCGTGGGTAGCAGCAACGATTAGTGCCAGAATTAGTATGTAGATAAACTTTCGCATCCAAACTGGATCAGGAGGCGATTAGGATCTATGCTTTAAAAGTTGATCGAGAAAGCAAGCACTCCGGAAATTCCAGGATAGATCGGCGCCTCAAGCCCTGTAGGTAAGTATCGGAAATCTTGGTCCAAAATATTATGCAAAGTTAAGGTAACTTGACCGTGGCGTTTCTCTAGCTGGTAGCCTAACCCAGCGTCAACAATCCAGAAATCTCTGGTGCCGTCTTCTGCCCCAAAATCCTCATATCCCGTTAATTCCTGTTCGCGCCAGGCGCCGCGGGTAAAGGTAAACCAGCCGGATCGGTCAAAATAGTTCAGTCCTAATCTAAAACTCTCCGTATCAGCCGATGTTGACGAGGTGTTGTCGTCCATCTCCGAACGCAGTAGGTCGAGAGTTCCAGTAACTTGACTCCCAAGCACTTGATAGAAGTAGCCGCGCCAGATCATCTCCTCTTGATCACTCTCGGTAGCAAACAGATCGACCGCTTGGTTTGAGATCTCACCACTGGTAGTTTCAAAATCGATCGTACTCTCAGAGAAAGTGAAGTTACGAGAAAAGTCGCGATGAATTGCCTCAAGTCCAAAGTATGAACGTGATGAAAGTTTATAGTCCACGCCGGCAGCGAGAACTTCGGATTCAATTCCCGGAAAGACATCAAAAAATTGTTGGTTAAAGCCGCCGACTAAGGTTGGCTCAATCAGCTCAAGCTCTCTAATTCCGGCGCTACCCACACTTTCAAAGTAAGCTGCACGCAAAGTAAGTTCAGCTGTTGGATAGAGCACCGCCCCGACTTTTGGATACCAGTCAGAGTCCGACACTTCACCATCCGTATATGGGAGGTTCAGGCTCGTCTCCCCCATCGTCAGATGGGTATAGTTTGCTCCAAGATTAAGATCGAGCCAGGGCGCAAGATGCCAAGTAGTATAAGCAAATACGCGTTCGGATTCTTCATCATGACTTGCATCCGAGAAGAACAAATAATCGGTTAAGGCGCTATCTTGCTCCACAACCAAACCCGCGTCATCCTGATCTTGAGTTGCACTGGAGACCCCGACTCCCAAGATTACTGATACTAGATCAGTATCCTTGATAAATTGAGTATCGAAACGCAGACCATCAGACTCCAATTTTACACTCTGATCGGTAATGGTCGCCAACTCAATACTTTCCAAGAAATTGCCTTGTTCAAATTGATTTGCCACAAAAAACCGATCAAAGGCGTGATCGAAAAGATCTAACGTGGATTTGCTGTAAACAAGCTGAGAAACCAACTTTGATGACGGACCGAATTGATGATTTAGTCCAGCGCGGATAAAGTAATCTTCGAGTTCGTTCGAAAACTCAGGGTCATTTATCTCAGGATCAAAACCAAGTTCAGTGTCGCCATCATCAAAGGTCGTTAAATTCCCATCCAATAATAGCGTATCATCGGGTGTAAGCTGATGCTGAAAAGAGAGGTAAAGCAAATGAGATTTTTCGCGATCATTGTCGCGAAAACCATCCGCATATGTAAAGTCATAATCTATAGCGTAGGCTGAACTTCCCGTAGCACCGGAATGAACCAGGTGCGGGTTGACGAACTTTCTTTTTGTATCACCAGTGGCTTCAACTTGGGTACGAGATACCGGTCGATCAAATAGGGCATTAAATTCCCCGGCCGACACTGCGCCACTACTTGAAGGTCGCACCAGGTTGAAGTTAACCGGTGATAAAAGTCTCGAGATTAATAATTCAGAGAGCCCGGCAGTAGTCGCAAAATCATTAGTGTTGTAAGCATCTGATAAAAGTAGGTGGGCCGAATAGTTCGAATAATCCTTATTGATCGATTTTATCGCCTCGATTCTAGCGGCTTCCGTGAATCCAACCGAGCTAAAAATCTTTGACAATCCAGCGCTTCTTACGGCGCTATCTTGATCAAGTAAGAGCTTCGAGCGATAAACCGCACGGTTTCCGTTTAAGCGGATCGACTCTTCTAAATCTGACAGAGCTTCGACGGGTCTGTGGGTCGAGAGCTTATTGAAAGCGCTGTAAAGAAACGGCGTGGGATCCAGCGGATCTAGTTCCATCGCGCGTTGGTACTCGTGTTCCGCGTTCGACTCAAGTTCTTCCTCAAAAAACGCCTTTCCTAAGTAGCTTCTAAATAGCGCAACGTTCGGTTCAAGATG
>CAZJXY010000111.1:0-9513 GCA_964549925.1 uncultured Bdellovibrionales bacterium
AAGTGTTCGTAAAATTCTTTTCATCAGTACTGCAGAATTACATTGCCAAAAAAATCATACAAAAGATCATTTCCATATAAATTATCGATCCCCGTACCAGGGACAAGTGTCGCTGCACCGGCCTTTAAGATTACGTTGTTATTTAAAAATGGTCGGTAGACAAACCCGGCTGATAGATCCCATCCAATCTCATGGCTGTAACTGCCGTCTTGCCGCAGAGCCTCAATCGGCGCAGTCTCTGCAAACTGAAGGTAGCTAGCGTTAGTAATCAGCTTTAATTCCGGCAAGAGTTCAAAGTCCACTCCCAGGTTATAAAGCAGTAATCCAGGATTGACAAAATTCGACTGCCCTTCCTCTTTTCCCGAGCGCAAATTTGGAAGGAGGCTATTGCGGTTGACCAATGCAACCCCACCACCGGCAATAAACGGGATACCTTGTCGCTGCCAAAAAGAAAGATCCCCTCCGGCAAAATTCGGGTTATCTTGGATCGCGTCAAAGCCGCGACCTTTAGCATCAAATGGGTCGTTATCTCCAGAGGCCCACATAAAGGAAGCGCGCACCCTGATCCAATCGATGTCGTACGAAAGCTCTTCCGCTAACATGAAGGCCTGAATGTCTACACCCCGCTGAGAGATTGGATTGTGGGTCTGTTCCCCGAAGACGTAGTTAAAAGCAGTGGTGTTATTTACTCGGCCAATATGACCGTCCCCAGCTAGGCCTAAGTAAGTCGAGCGGATATTACCTGCGCGCATATCACCAATCGAAGCCGGGCGGCGAAGCACCCCGTTATTATCGTAATGATCGGCGTGGGATCCTGAATAGTCGTCGCGGTAGATTACCGAGGCGCTAATCTGATGTCCTAGCGTGGGAATGTCTTGATGAAAGTAATTTAGGACGTAAACATCTTCATGGCGCGTTTCTAACTGATTCAGACCGGAATTAGTATCTTTCTCAAGCCGGCTAAACCAAGCCAGGTTGTATTGGTGGCGATTGTTTCCCAGATTTCCAAAAATTCTCACTCCCGGAGCGGAATCAGTGAATACAAATCCACGAAAATCAGATTGAAATTCCTGAATACCCCCCCGCAAAGAGACAAAGTCATAGCGATGACTTAAATTCGTCAAGTGATAGTCAGCGAAAAGCTCCAAAAAACCAATATATGCATCATCTCTGGTCTTACCTGTAGCCGGGTCGACTCGAAGCACACCGGTCTCTTCCGCTTCGACGTAGTTAAAATTAAATACCGGTGTGGCGCGCAATTCAAAATCGGGCGGACGGTATGTGGTGTTTCCGCGAATGAGGGAGAACGAACTAACTAGATTAGTAGCGGTAATTGTAAGGTGGCCATTTCCAATTGTATTTAGCCTGTCTGCCTCAGAAGTTGATGGTCCACCGACCGGCAAGGCGATATTGTTTCTCTCTACCAAAGTATCAGAGATTAATCCGAAATTAAAAAACCATTCATTCCCTGGTGATCCAAAAACAGGGATATCGCCCTTCAGCACGTTTTGATTGTACGGGTCATACCATTTACCGGTATAAAACATGCGCCAGCGGTCGGGGATCGGAACGAAGTCAGAAGCTGAGGAATCAAGATCGGGAACAGCTTCATATATAAAGGGAGGAAATTCGACCGGCACAGACTCTTCTCCTGGGCGCTGACGCTCCACTGGGTCTTCGCCGAAGCATGGTGCGATAACCGCAGAAAGCGCGAAGAGCAGTGCGGTAAGGGTTTTGGCTTTATAGACCATCACAAACCTTTTGATCGTTGTCTCCTCTAAACGGGGCTTCGGGGCAGTTAACGTATCGCAGTCGCACATTCGGGAAAGGTAAGTTGGTGATATTGTCAGAGCGAATTTCCTTTGGCGCATTGAAGCCGAGGATCGGATCACCTACATCCAAGTGGCCAACCGCATCCAAGCCTTGACGGCTTGCTCCGTAGAAGGAGACCAGGTCATCTTGGTCGATACCATCGCCGCTAATTCCAATCGCTCCGATCAAAGTGGTCCCGCGATATAACGGAACTGAGCCTGGGAAGATCTGAATTCCGTTTTTAATTCTCGACCCAAAAAAACTATCGGAGCAACTGTCCGGAACAGACGTAATCTTGCCCTGTGGGATGCCGAGTGCCTGAGCCACTCGTTCAAAAATCAGGTCGAGTTGCAGACCGGTGCTAAAGGGGCTCCAGGTTCTGCCTCGCCCGGTTCCCGGATACGGAAGAGAAAACGGACCGTGAGGGTTTCCGTCGATGCCATCGACAAAGAAAGGTCTAGAAAGATTTCCGTTTGCCCGATCCGTGAATGCAAAATTCCCGCTAAAGGCAGCACCTCCGGTAAACTCACGTCCGCGCCCGACATAATCCTCGAAATCGCCGAATGGATCCCTAGCTCTGGCTCTCTCGATAAGATCGGCTGCTTCAGAACCGCTAAAGAAAGCCGCTGTTCTTGCCTTCTGCAGAGCAACATCGAGCCCGAAAACAGGAGCATCATCGTTCCTGGTCATTCCCAACGGCACTCCAAGTTGGTCAACAACCCAAATACTTACTCGCGCGGCCGTGTCTAAAGGTCGTCTGATGGCTGCACGAGCTCGAAAGGCTGTAAATAAAGCGCTATCTAAGATCGCATCCACCTCGTTGGCTTTAAGTTCAACTCCGCCAGGCAGTCCGGATCCTTGATGAGTCGGGAAGCGCGGATTTCCGGAACCATCGACCAGATACATCGAAGGTACGCCGGCGCGAGAACTCCTAAGGACACCGGATTCAGCCGTCCCAAAAGTTACGCCGTCTCTGATCGATGCGCTTGAATAAAGTGGAACTGCGACGAGATTGGTGGGGTCAATCGGCTTTAACTCAGCTGGCAGAGGCTCGAGTTCTTCGTAGTTTAGATCTACGGTTCTTAAAGACTTACCGCCTACTATTATTCGATTACCAATTCGATCGGAAGGGATCTCAAAACCGCCGACTGTGGCCATTAAAGCGATGCGCTCTTCAATGTCGTTATCCTTATCGAAAATGTTTCGATCTATCGTGTAGACTCCATCGAGTTCCACACCAAGTCCGCCGACTAGGTCACCCTGCTCGTAAATTGGGATTCCACCTGGGTCTCCGCTTAGTCCAAGCGGCATAGGCCTTGGTCCCACACTTCCACCGATCTTTGGTTTTGAACCTGAGCCGATACCTTGTGTCAATTCGGGATTAAGTACGGTCACATCACTACAGATCAGTTGCGAAAACTGCACTCCAAAAAGCGGACCCCCCGGTTGATTCCTTTCACCTGGATTGAAATGTTCCTGGATGATCTGACTTGCCGTGCGTGAGGAGAAAGCGTTCCCCTGACTACTTAAGTACGCCCCGGTCCCGGCTTTAGAGATCGCCGCATGCACTGCTTCAACGTTAACTCCCTCGAGTCCACCGACTGCGCCGATCTTTCCATCAACTCGGGAATTGAGCGGTGCGCCCGGCATCCGGTAGACCGCCAAAACATTGCCGACGCGATCGACTACGGCAAATGTGGCAGACACCCCTAAAAGTTCGGCCGCATTTACTCCTTGAGTAAGAATGCGGGTAACGTCAGCCTGGTCTAGATTTTGATTCTGACACCCGCCGTCGCAACCAAAGTCAGCAGCGCTGGATCCGATCTTTAACCCTAAGTCCTCATCAGAGGATCCCCCACTTCCGCACGCCCAGGTCGCGAGAGCAGTTATAAGTAACAGGGAGTACCTTATCATACGCATAATCATTTCAACCTTAACTTTCTCTTTTTACTTTCAGCCAGTGGCTGTGAGTCGTGGTAAGAGTGACAGAGCATACACTCCGAACTAAGCTTTCCAGCGGCGTGACCGGTGACGTGACAACTCGCGCAGGTGTCACGGTTGGGAAGGTTCAGATCTTTTGTCTTCTCTGAATCTCGCACCTTCGAATGGCATGATTCGCAAGTTAGCTCTTCGTGGGCACCGTGGCCGAAACGAGCGGCTTTCATCCAGCGATTAGGAATCTCTACTTTAGCAATCTCAAACTTACTTAAGCGCTCATTCTCGTTGCGCTTCTCTTCTGAAATTTCGTGGCAAAGGTAGCAGGCAGTCTTAGTGAAAAGCTGCTCCTCGGATTTTCTGGCCTGTTCTATGATATTATCTTTGGTAAATGCGATAGCCTCGTCTCGATCTTGCTTTTCATCGTACCCTGGTTTTCGCCGAATATTGAGTTCAGCCGGGCGTGGGATCTCTTCCTCTGTGGCCAAAAATAATTTGGCGTATTCGGCGTAGATGTAGTTATACACCACATCCGGATCTCCATGCGGAACTTGATCTCCCGGTAAGCGATCATCAAATCCAAGCGGGTGACAACTCTTGCAGTCATGTTCGAATGTAATTGGTTCAAGTGTTTTGAAATCAGTACTCAAGCGATGACAATCCTGACAGCGCAGGGTAACCTTGCCGTTCGGTCCGCGGATCCCGTCTTTAAGATGGAGCTTATGGTTTAGTTTTAGCGGCGTCGGATCAACCAACTTTGCCTTATCATCCATCGATACCCGAACCAACTCATCCCCCTGGCGGATCTCTACTTTAAGCTCCGGATGTTGAGAGAAGCTAGTCACATTAGGCAGTTTGCTTGCCGGAGCAAATTGCTTGATGTCGGCGTGGCAACTATTGCAAAGCCTATCATCGTGGATCATCAAGCCCGTTTGCCCCTTGTGTTCATGATGGCAATCTCCACATTTGGTGTTGGCTGTGGGGTGAGAAGCATTAGCCAAAAACGTAGTTAAACTCTTCGAGTGCTCAGAGAGATTGTGGCAACTCAGACATTTTCGATCCTCGACGCGCTGGAGCACCCCCTCGTGGCATGCTCCGCAGTCGTTATTTAGCATGCCGTGGCTATCCGAAATGGGACCGCTGCTTAAAAGTTCAACGTCTCTTCCGGTCGAGGGGAGATAACCGCCGAAAAAAAGTACTAACAAAGCAGCTATTAGTGAAAGAGACAAAAGGGAGGGCAGTCGATTTCTTATATCCAGAGATTTTACAACTCTATTTATCCACTCCTCGCTATTCTCCTTTAGTTCAACGATTCGCCGCTCGGTCAGGGACCACGTCGATCCATCAGTACTTAGGAGAATCTCAACAGGCCCCAGCTTTACGACATCTTTAGCTCTTAACTTAATGTTACTAGCGGGTTTGCCATTTACGGTTACACCCTCTGCGGATCCGAGGTCTACGACGTGTAGCGCGCCATCAACGAACTCAAAGCGTGCGTGCTCAAGTGAAACTAAGTGGTTATCAATTATGATATCACTCTTTCCGCCTCGACCGACCACAATCGAGCCCTTGTCGAAGGTTTCAACCTTGGTTTCAGAGAGACCGTTAGCCTCGGTGATCTCAATTATGTATCTTATCTGCATAACAAACTCACCAATATTTGATCACCGACGCGATGTGAATAATTAGAGCCATGAAGGCACCGGCCGCCAGCGGCAGATGAAGATATAGCCAGGCCCGCATCAGAAATAAGGTGCGCACTTCGCTTCTAATCGAGTTTAGGATGCTCACCTTTTTTGCATGAATCGCTATAATTCTAAGCGCTTCATCTCGGTCAGCATCGGGCACGGAACGCATCAATTCTTGTGTGCGCGCCGAATCGGGTCTAGTGATCTCACTCTTGAAAAGCGCAAAAGTGAGATCCGGGGTGATGTCTAGATGGAGCGCTCTTCCAAGTGCTTGCAATTGATCACTTTTACCCTGAAGCTCCTGCTTTATCTCTTTTTCGGCCGAGTGCAGCTGCTCAAGTAACGCTGGAATAGATGCGCCGCCGCGGTGAGATTCAATTTCTCCAGCCAATCTATGGTAATTTAAACCACCCCAGATTCCGGTAAGGATGGTTAGGAGCATAAGGACATAGGCAAGCGTATGAACGTTCCAGCCAAAACTAAATCCGGCGTGTAATGTAACCACTACAACCAGAGATATTCCTAACCAAACGTGCAACGAGAGCGAACCTTTGAGGGTAGTGTATTTAGCTCGATAAGATCGTTTCCTTGCAGAATACCACATCAGCACGACCATCCCCACAGCGCCGATTATGCCTAAGATTATTCCGAGGTAAGTGTCACCTCCAGGTCCTCCGATTGGACTGTCGATCGAGTAGGCAGCGATTGACCCAATCACCAGGGCAAAGTTAAGCCAGAACCAGCGATAATCTCGGTAACTAAAGAAACTTTCGATCTGCATCAAGCCTCAATCAAATATCTTTCCGTAAAAACACCTATGCTTGTTTGGCCTGCTTTTCTTCAATAAGCTCAATCATCACTCTAGGATTCACCCGCATAGCCGCTCCAGTCGGACAAGATCTTACGCACGCCGGACCTCCGCTGAGAGTCGAGCACATATCGCATTTGCCGGCTTTGGCCGGACCCTTCTCTTTCTTTTTTAGACCAAGCATTTCAAGCAAAGAGAAACTTCCTTGATCGTATACCAGTTGAATCACACCGTAAGGACAGTTCGAGACACAGTTTCCGCAGCCGATACAGGAATCTCTGATCAGCACTTCTCCGTTTGGCATTCGAGTAAGGGCATCCGGCGGGCAATCCAACATACACAGCGGATTTTCACAGTGTCGGCATGAGATTGGAATTTGGATCGAAGCGTAGCTTTGCCCGCCTTTACGGTCGAGTCGGCTATACCCCCCGTGAGTGGCGGCGCAGGCGGCCTCGCAATTATCACATCCGATACATAGATCCGAGTCAATCAATAACACGTTATCCGCGTCCGAGATGCCTTGAGCCAGCATAAAGTCAAGCAGTTCGCCTGAGCGCTCAGTGGTTGCTCTGGTCATATTCTCGATTTGTCGCTGCTCTGCAATAGATTGGATCCGCGCTTTAGCGTTCGGGTAGCGATCTAGTACCGAGTGCAGATCCTCTTTCGAGAGCATAATCACTTCACAGGTCACCGCGGCGGAGCAGGTTGCCCCGCGTGTGCCGCCTTCCTTAGTGAGAAGTGCCAGTTCTCCGACAAAGTGACCGGCTGGAACGTAGGTCTGAGTTACTAACTCACCTCTTGAGTTATTGCGCGATACCTTAATTGATCCCTTTCTAATGACATAAAGGAAATCTCCGGGATCTCCTTCTTTGAAAATTAACTCCCCCTTCTTGAACTTCTTCTGCTTAGCGCGTCCGGCCAGTTCTTCAACGAAGGCGCGATCAACATCGGGGAAAATCGAAGACTGCAGGGCATTGACCACGAATTTTTTATCAATCGCGTGGCGAACAGAATCAACCGAGGAGATCAACTTTAGAATCTGCTTTCTTGGACTCTCCATCAATAGTCCAGTTTGCTCCACGGTGATTGTGGCGCTTCTTCTTCGCCCGGAGAGCAATCCGAGTTCCCCAAAAAAATCCCCTTTGCCGATTTGTGCCTTTCTGTTGTTCCCAAGATCGACAGAGACAGAGTTGTCAATTACGCTAAAGAAAGTATCGGTGTAATCATTCACTCGGAAAACAATCTGACCCTGTTCCACTTTGTGAAAAGTGGATTCGGAAACTAACTCCCTAAACTGCGGATCGCTTAAATCCTTAAAGAGCGGGAGACTTTCGCGGATCATACTGAGGTTCTGGTTTACATCTCCGTCAAGGTGCTTCAATTTCTCAATAATTAGGACTTGATCTGCAGGTTCTACTTCGTGGCCGAGGATATGCTCAATTACTTCGTGACCCTGATTCATCGCTTGCTTAATCAGAGGATATCCAATTAACGCCCCAATTATATAGAGCCCGGGTACGTTTGATTCATAATTCTTGCTTACCACTGGGACGGCGCTCATTTCCTGGTTAGGAAACTTAATGCCACAGCTCTCCAGAAACTTTCTGGGCATAATTGCCCCGATTCTTGCGATAATCTGTGAACACTTAAGCGTCAGATCGCCGTCCGCCGTCTCGATAATCACGGAATCTGATTGTACTTGCTTCACCCCGGAATTATAGAAGCAGCGAATTTTACCTGACTCAATCGCCTTCATAATTAGGGTGTTATTTGCGTCCTTTGCTCTGGCAAAATCACCCGTTCTGTTCAGAATGGAGACCCTGTTTTTATCCATCAGGGCCAGGGCATTTTCAATCGCTGCATCTCCGGCGCCGACGACGAGGATATCTTGGTTGTTGAACGCATCCGGATCGCGAAGTGTGTAACTTACGTGGGGTAGGTTATCTCCCGGAACATCCAATTTTCGAGGAGTGCCCTGTACGCCAATACTTAAAATAACTTTATTAGCGGTGATCACCGAACTGCCGACCTGAATCTCGAACTTATCAGTGCTCTTTTTAATTTGAGTAACAGCACCCTTCTTTAAATTCACACCTAGATTTTTTATGCCTTCATTCCAGGTATGAAGCACTGCTTCTCTAGTTCCGGCGTCAAATCCTACTTTTGTTCTTAACGGGAGCTTTCCTGGTTCCGCCATTACGTGTTTTCTAAGTTGATATTCGAAGATGGTGTTACCGACCTCGGCCTTCTCAACTAAGACGTGTGATAGCTTATGAGCAGCCGCGTTTGCGGCTGCGCCGAGTCCACCCGGCCCGGCACCTAATATTGCGATCTCAAAATGATCCGCCATAGGGGGGGACTATATTTAGAGGAGCGATACGAATCAATGATTAAGCAAATTATTAAGCCACTTAGTAGGGGATTAACTCATTCAAGAAAACACGGTTTGATAAATGATCTTAGTTGATGCTGAAGCAATCTCGGGCTACAAGGCTGTTGGTATACTCAGTCACGGAGGTCTCTCCGTGCCAGCGTGGCGGAAACCTAAAGAGTTTTGACAGATTTTGTGACGGAGTATTTGTTTTTTGCGGCAGAAAATGGCTACACCGTTATTTCGCTCGCTCTCTGTGTGAACCACTGATGAAAAAAAGTAAGTTTCTTTTTTTGTTAATTATTTTAATCCAATCCGGTCTAATCCCTTTCGGCTCTGTCGATGCTCAAAGCAGTGGGGCCAAGTATTTAGGGGTGGCTAGCTGTGCCTCTTCAAACTGCCACGGCGGTGCGGCTCCGCGTACGGCAACGAACGTAATGCAAAATGAGTATGTGACTTGGGTTAAACACGATAGCCACGCTGAGGCTTGGCGTGATCTTACGAGTGAGGATTCAAAAAAGATAGCCAAGAATTTAGGGATTAAAGATCCCTCTGCCGAGAAGTTATGTCTTGAGTGTCACTCAACATATGTGGGCGACGCCTCTTTGCGCGGTGAGAAGTTTTCGCTCGAAGATGGTGTAGGATGCGAGTCTTGTCATGGGGCCTCGGAAAATTGGATCTCCAAACACACTGAAAGTGGTGCTACTCACGCAAAAAATATAGAGAGTGGAATGTTAGAAATTGTACCGCTGGAAGCTAGAAGTAAGCTCTGTCTTAGCTGCCACTATGGTACGGACAACAAGACGGTTAACCATAGGCTTATCGGGGCTGGTCATCCGCGGCTCTCTTTTGAGCTTGATACTTTCTCGATGATTCAGCCAAAGCACTGGGAATATGAT
>CAZJXY010000112.1:0-9450 GCA_964549925.1 uncultured Bdellovibrionales bacterium
AACACTTTGATTCCAATCGGTGAACCGGAGACTATTGGAAAGTCAAGAGGAGCTCCAGACGAATTACTACCCGCCTGCATAACCTGCATAACACGGTGCGCAAAGTATCTAATCGCTTGATCTCTTGCCATTACCGGGTCTGGAAGGTATGCACCCCCATACATGGCGGATTCTTTAGCCAGCCGACTCAACCAAGCTTTGGTGCTATAAATCTGGAGGGCTGGAAAAGTTGCGGCTGCTACAATAAAGAGTATGCCAAAAACTCCTACAATTAGGAGTAAGAGGGCAGATCCTCGTTCGTTTATTAAAAAGCACAAAAGTCTTCTCTTCACTCTGGGCTTTCATTAACAGATTCCGGGAGTTTGGGCGAGAAATTTATGTACTCGTAATGACTTTGTTGCGGCAGTATTTTAGGCTAGATTGCGCTTGGTTCGGACTAAATCAGGTTGGAGCGGATATGCAGTACCAAAATCAGGCCAGGGATCTAAATTCTCAGCGCGAGGCTGACTTTGAATCCCTTGCCACCAGCCCAAAGATTGAACTGGAGCGAGAGTGGAGCTTCCCAAATCTGGCTAAGTTAATCAAAGAGGTAGTTCGAGGGTATGATCTTTCAAGTCAGGATTACCTTTCGGCGAAGAGAGATATCGCCACGGTATTGAACTCGAGTGAGGTTGCGCTTGGCCTGCTTGGATCACTCTTAGATAATCACTCCACAAAGCAAGAGGTCATTTATCGAGCGCTTGCCATATGTCACTTCGCAGAGAAGGGAGATGAGAATGCGCAGGAGTTTATCAGTAATAATTTTCATCGTACGATTGAGCGTGGTTATATAGATGCAAAGGACCGCGTTGGTCCGAATGATTTTGATGATTTGATCTCGGTTCCGCTGTTAGCCGCACTTAGAAAAATTGAATCTTTAGATCCAAATGGGTTTGCTGCAAGGGCAGCTGACATCCTAGGGAGAGTGGAACCGCCTTATGAAGGAGAGGAAGTCCGGAAGTTTTTAAGGCGCCACGAGGAGTCCAGCGCTAGATCTACTTTGAATGCCTTAGAATCCCATCTTTGCCACTCGCGTCGTTGGGGAAACTTCTGGTCTCTTGGTCCTCTGACTTATTTCTTTGGTGTGAGAACTAGCCTTTAGCTGGAACGTGTCAAAGTTCCGCCAGTTTAAGTTGGTCAAAAAACTCTAGCGAATTGGCAAATAGGTTAAATCGTTCAAATTTTCTTGACGCGCGGCTGAATTAGCCTTGGCATAGCGATTGCTCCTTGCTCTTTCGTATTAGTGTAAGAAGGAGCTTCTGATGAATTCAAGAGTTGACGCTTTGGGCGATCGGGTGGGTTTTAACTATCTTTGGTCTCAGGTCGATAGGAGCGTAGTTGGGGGGATTATAATATCCAGTTTTCTAGTGCTCACTGGAGTTTTAGCTGCAGGTAATATCACCTCGTTCTTTGATTTGGGCAGTATTTTTATCGTCGTAGGTGGAACATTTGGTGCAACCTTAGTTCATTACTCGCTCTTTGACCTGCGTAAGGCATACGCAGCCTTTAAAGAAATTCTCGTCGTCAAAGACAACGATCCGATTGAACGAATCGTATACCTAGTTGAACTTGCAAAGATTGTTCGCCGTGAGGGGACGTTGGTGTTGGAAAACGAAGCCGAAAGCGAGCAGGATTCATTTTTAGCTAAGGGACTAACTATCGTAGCCGACGGGCAATCGAGTGAGGAGATTAAAAGAGTCTTAGAAAACGAGCTTAGAAGTTCGCTAGAGGGCCAGAAGCGCGCAATACAGGTATTTAATACCCTTGGGTCCTTTGCCCCATCTTTTGGATTTATCGGTACGTTAATTGGATTGGTCGCCCTTCTTAAGTCACTTAACAATCCGTCAACTGTTGGCCCAGCCATGGCCATAGCTCTAATTACTACCCTCTACGGCGCATTGCTTGCCAATCTAGTGTTTCTTCCGATTGCAGGGAAACTGAGAGTACGAGGGGAGGAGGAACTCTTGGTTAAGCAAATTACAATTGAAGCGATGCTGTGCTTAAGTCGCCAAGAGAATCCTTTGATTGTAGAGCAGAGACTCCAAAGCTTTTTACCAATAGTGAGTGGCCGATAAGTGGAGATAACGAAGGTTCAAGCCAGCTGGGATGGAGGTGCTTCGTCACAGCACATGGCCCAGTACACATCGTTAGTTCTAATAATACTCACGTTTGTAGTCGGAGCGCTATCTAGACCTTATGAAGGTGGTGCGACGCAAAATGTTCCCCCATCCCTTGAAGCGAATGTGACTGAATTAAGGCGCATCAATCGGCTTAAGTTCAATATTTTTGGGCTCAATTCAAGCGAAGAATTTCGTACCGATGAGATAGACGCCTTATATTTTGTTTTGAGTAACCATGACTTAAACGCTGAAATCGATGTGTACGGAGATTCAGCTATCGACCCGGAAAATTCCGGTAGTGAGCTGGACTCAAATATCACCCTCGCCGTGGCTCGGGCTATGACGTTACTACGGCATTTAGTCAGAATGGGATTGGATCCATCTACTCTAAGAGTTCGTGCAAAAGATGGGTTTGAATCTTCCCAGGTGATAGTTAGGTTAGTTGATATTAGCGGTAAATCATGAACTTTTTTGATGACAACTCAGCGCTAAAAGATAACGGTAGTAAGGCGCCGGAGGAGATGTGGTTACTCGGCTTTGGTGATCTTTCTACATTGATTCTCTGCTTTTTTTTAGCTCTTCTGATCAGCAGTCCAGTCAATCCAGCCTATCGTCGGGGAAACTCCCAGTTGGGAGTCGAGCCGGGAGATGGACCATTCGAGGCGCAAGCAAAAATAGAAACGGTGTTTAGCGATTCAGTCAAACCTGGCACTGAGCTTGCAAAGCCTATCAGTGACGAAAGCTATAAAGAGCTTATATTGCTCCGAAGTTATTACGACGAGGAGATGAATATAGCGAGCTTGTTGCAGAAGTCGGTTTTAAACGGAATAGATCTAGGGGTTTACGAGGTTTCGGAGTTATCGATTGAAACCTGTTCACCTAACGAGGGAATTCCTAAGGAGACTGACTGGTATTTATCACTTTCGAACGCTTTATCGACACGTCGTCAATTAGTTGACGCCGGGATTAGATCGAAAGTGATTGAGGTTGGGGTACTCGGACCTTGGTGTGAGGTGCTTAAGTTTAAAGATACCAAGGACCCAAGCAATGATGTGGCGGGGATTTTGAGGATTAAGATCAGCCCGCGCCAAATAGAATCAACGGTGTCTTAGGTTATGGCCGAAGAAGAGAAAAAAGAAGGCGAAGAGAATGACGAGAAGAAAGAGGAACCCAAAGCTGCGGGCAAAGGGAAACTTTTTCTTATTATCGGCGGGGTGGTTGCTCTGATCGCGTTGGCCGGAGTTGGTGCATTCTTTGCCTTGAAAAGCAATGAGCCAAGCACAGAAGTAGTTGGCTCAGGATCGGCTGAACATACAGATGAGATATTGCCGGAAGGCCACAACGACGAAGATGAGTTTGACGAGGGCGAGGAGCCCTTAGGAGCGATGTATCCGCTTGACGCGTTTGTAGTCAATTTAGCCGGAGGCGGGTTCATAAGAGTTCAAGTCACCACTGAATTTGTTGAGCGTGAGGTGCCAAAGCGCTTCTATGTGAGACTTACGCCGATCAAGGATGCTCTCATCTCCTTATTTGCCTCCAAGCGCAAGGAAGACATTGTAAGTAAAGACGGCAAGGATGAACTGCGTACCGAGATCAAAGATAGCATCAATGATGTTTTAAAGAAGGAAGAGGTCAGAAAGGTTTACTTTACACAGTTTGTTGTACAGTAGTTATTGTAGGAAGCATTTGCGGTTTTTTATAGGTAGTTATGAATCAGGTTCTAACGCAAGACGAAATTAACTCGCTACTGCGCGGGCTGTCAGACGGAGAGATCGAAAAGGACTCTGTCGAGGCCGGCGGAGAAGGCGCGGGAGCAAAGAAATTCGATCTAGCCAGCCAGGAGCGCATCATCCGCGGTCGAATGCCGACCATGGAGTTGATTCATGATCGCTTTGCTCGTCAGTTTCGTACAGCCCTAGGCGGATTCCTGGGAAAAACCTGCTTCGTGAACGTCGGTGGTATCGAGATGGTGAAGTTCGGGTTGTTTATGAAAAAGCTTCCACTCCCATCGTCTCTTCACATCTATCGTATGCCGCCGATGCTTGGATATGCGCTGATGGTTGTCTCTGCTCCACTCGTTTTCGGAATTGTGGATAGTTTATTCGGTGGCGGCGGTCAGAGTCGAGTTAAGATTGAAGGTCGTGAATATACTGCGATTGAGACTCGTTTGATCGGTAAAGTTGTATTGATGGCCTTAGATACTCTTAAAGAAGCATGGGCGCCAATTCATCCTGTCGAATTCGTATACGTACGCTCGGAGTTCAATCCCTTGGCAGTGGCAATTGTGCCACCGACCGACGTGGTTATCATCGTCACGATTGAAGTAGAGTTAGAGCAAGAAAGCACAACAATCACGCTCTGCACACCCTATTCAACCATCGAACCTTTAAGATCAAAACTTGCCACTGGTTTCCAAAGTACGCGTCTAGAGATGGACAAAGGGCAGCAGAGGCGGATGGAGACCAGCGTCAAACAAACCGAGGCTGAAATTAGTGTAGAGCTAGCCAGAGGATCAATAGTTACACGGGATCTCTTGGCTCTGCAAAAAGGCGATTTGATTACCTTGGATACCAACCCGTCTGAGGAAGCGATTATTCAGGTAGAGGGTGCCCCGAAGTTTTATGGATATGTCGGAAGTTATCGCGGTAACAGAGCTGTACGATTAACCCGCGATATCCCCGATCGAGATCTGTTACGAATGAAGAAGAAATAGGAGTTAGTTATGAGCGACGTGAAAGAGGGTTTAGAGAAGGTGGCTGCTGCCGCACAGGGAGTGGCGGATGCAACCAAAGGCAAGTCAATGCGTAATCTAGACTTCCTTATGGACGTGACATTGCAAATTACCGTAGAGGTCGGTCGAGCTCGTCTTACGATACAAGATATATTGCAGCTGGGACAAGGATCGGTAATAGAACTCACCAAGCTCGCCGGGGAGCCGCTCGACATATTCGTCAATAATCGTCAGATCGCTCGCGGTGAGGCAGTGATTGTAAACGAGAAGTTTGGTGTGCGCCTTACGGACATTATTTCACCAGAGGATCGGGTCGGTGCCATGGGAGGGGAGTCGGCGTGAAGAGGGTTCTCTGTAGTGTCTTCGTAGCAGTGCTAAGTCTAGCTCCGGCAATGGTCTCGGCTGAGATCGAGGATCAAGGCCAAATGGAAAGTTCTCAACAACAGAATGACTTTAATTCTAGATCTCAGGCGATTTCCGCTTTGATGGCAAAAAAGAGTGGTGGATCTACTCAAGCGGTAAGTGTTGATTCAGATGCCGCTCCCGGGGGAGCCTCGTTGGTAACCGGAATTCAAGGGTTGGCCGTGTGTCTAGGCATATTCTTTGTGGGAATCTACCTTTACAAACGTTATGTGATCAAAACTCCGACGGTCAACTAGCGTCGAATCAGAGTGCTTGAGCGAAATCAGATTTCAGCCAAAACTAACTTGATCTTAGCTGAAATTGAGGGGCAGAGAGTCATTCTTGCCGTTGGTAGTGAGCATGTGACGGCCATTTCTTCAGATTCTACTCAGCGAGTGATGAAACTTAAAGATGATATGAGAGTGTTGTGTTCAGACGATATCACTTTTTCAGCATAGTTTTGATTCTTCTGGCGGCTACACTGCTTGGCGGTGCTACCGCCTATGGAGCTGAGAATGCAGCGTTGCCGGATCTGTCTCTAAAACTCGGAGACACAGAGGTGTCATCCGATGGCAGTATTTCTGCCGTGATGAAGCTGATGCTCATCTTCACAGTACTCTCATTTGCTCCGGCAATAATCATGACGATGACTAGTTTCACACGAATCGCAGTGGTTTTAGGAATGACTAGAACAGCACTAGGTACACAACAGCTACCACCTAACATGGTAATTACTGGACTTTCGCTTTATCTTTCGATTGCGATATTAAGTCCGGTCTTCGCTAGAATGTACAATGATGGAGCTAAGCCGTTTCTCGATGGTCAGATGGCTCAGGATGAGGCGATCGAAAAAACACTTGCTCCGATGAAGGAATTTCTAGTGAGACATTCACGAGATAAGGATTTGGCTCTTTTTCTTGAGATTACAAAATCGGATGTTCCTGAGGACGTAAGTGACGTTCCCTTTCATGTAGCTGTTCCTTCATTTATTTTGAGTGAGCTTAATACAGCATTTCAAATCGGGTTTTTGATCGCTTTGCCATTTCTTGTTCTCGATATGGTCGTATCTTCCGTACTAACGGCGATGAGCATGATTACCCTCCCGCCGGTGGTCATCTCACTACCGCTTAAATTGATGCTTTTTGTGATCGTTGACGGCTGGCACTTGATTATAGGTTCACTGATACAAACATATCATGTGAACGCTTAAGCCTTAAGAATAGGAGTTAATTGTGGAACTGGGAGATTTTTTATACGCCGCTGGTCAAGGTATCGAGGTTGCGATTTGGGTCTCAGCTCCAGTGTTGCTACTCGGGCTGATTGCTGGTTTTACGGTTAGTGTGATTCAAGCCGCAACTCAGATTAACGATGCCTCACTTGCTTTTATCCCAAAGATCGGCGCTGTCGTTTTGGCTCTTGTTCTGTTTGGCACATTCATGCTTAGCCGAATCGCCGAATTTACCACTTGGACGTTTAATCAGATACCAAACGTACTACCATGATGCTTGAGCTGCATCAGCTACCGTATTATTTAGCAGGCCATCTTGATGTGCTCTGGACGTTCATGCTGCTCTCGACGCGCTTTATGGGACTAATCTTGAGCCTTCCGGGTATCGGCGCCGGATCCGCTGGAGCTAGAGTTCGAATTCCCGCGACATTAGCATTTGGTGCTGCCGCATGTGTATCGAGTCCTCCGGCTGTTCTGCCTGATAATCTAGTTATGATGGGCCTCTCCTTACTATCCGAATTCGCCTTGGGCTTTATCGTAGGGATAATTCCGGCCCTGCTTGTAGCGGCGGTGGAGATGGGCGTTCAACTTTCGTCATCAACCATGGGACTAGGAGGGTCGGCCATTTTTGACCCCTCCACAGGTGGTTCAATTTCGAGTCTCTCTAAGTTACATGGTGATTTGACTACATTGGTGTTTTTAGGAATGGGTGTTCATTACGGCATTTTTGAAGCAATGGCCGGACTGAGCGAGACAGTTGTTCCAGGTACATTTGCGGTTGATGGCGCTACATTGGACTTAGTGCTTGATCGCATGGGTGGAATATTCAGAACCGGGATGATGGTCTCAGCTCCGGTTATTGTTGCCTTGATGATGACTCAGTTCGTGATGGGACTAATCAGTCGTGCAGTTCCATCGGTGAACATATTTGTGATTAGTTTTCCGTTAACGGTGGGGATAGGGTTTATTCTTTCAGCTCTTGCGCTTCCCGAAGTCGTACGACTTGTCAGCCAGGAAATGACCGGAATTGAGAATTCAGTAAGCGCAGTGTTGGAAGATGCCACACCGGCTAATCCCTCTACAACTTCACCATCTGGCCGCCAGCATTTTGACGCACAGTCAATGGAGATACAGCCCCCTCGCTCCATCCCAGAAAAATAATGCTTACATTTCGCGTTGTTAGTCGTTTGATCTAACGGACAATTTAAGGCACGCACTTTGCTTTTTGGAAGGTAGGGGCGGTGTGTCCCAGCACAGAAAAATGGCCTTAAACCTATGTCTGAATTTTCGACACCAGAAGAACGAACCGAGATGCCAACCACTAAGCGGATGGGAAAGCTCCGTCAAGAAGGTATGGTTCATAAGAGTTACGAAGTTGTCAGCGTAGTTACGCTACTCGCAGGATATTACGTTTTATCATTTACTTGGGATTGGATCTTTCATGACGTAAAAATGGTCTTTGTAAAGAGCTTTAAGGCGATCGGAACCTTAAATGGTCTTGGACTATTCGACTTAAGGCGAGGTTTCTTCACACTACTTTGGGATGTTGGACCTGTAATTTTATTAATTTTGACCGTGATGGCCAGCATCGGTGTTTTGTCTGTTATGCTTCAGACAAAATGGAATGTCAAAGAAAAATGGATTGAGTTTAAGTGGAATTGGCTAAATCCGATCGGTGGAATCAAGCGCATCATTTCGATCCAAGGATTCGTAAATACCCTGAAATCAATCTTAAAACTCTGCATTATCCTTCCAATTGCATACTACGCGCTTAAAAAATACGCACCGGATATGGTGATGCTTCCGCATACTTCGGTCGAGTATCTGTTCAATTACATCGGAGTGGTAATGTCAGATGTCTTTTGGCGGATTATGTATCTGCTAATCGTACTTGCGATCTTTGATTGGTTTTGGACCAAGCATCTGTGGTTGAAGCAGAACAAGATGACAAAGGTTGAGGTCAAGGACGAACAAAAAGCCCAAGAAGGGGATGAGGAAACAAAAAGAAAGATTATCGCAAAAGGACTGCAGCGTATACAACAACGAATTTATTTGAGCGTTCCGCAGGCTGATGTGGTCATAACAAACCCGACTCACTATGCGGTGGCTTTAAAGTATGATCGAGGAACGATGAGAGCACCAATGATAGTGGCGAAAGGCCAAGGGTTTTTGGCTCTAAGAATTCGAGAAATTGCGAGACAGAGCGGTGTTCCGGTGCTTGAACGGAAGCCTTTAGCGCGAGCCTTGTTTCAGTCCGGAGAGATTGGAAAGGAGATCCCTTATGAACTTTACAAGGCAGTAGCAGAGGTAATCGCATACGTATTTAGGCTAAAAAACCCCCACGCCAGTATGGGGACGGCGCCAACATAGAGGAAAAATTTAAATGTTAGGAAAAGCAGGTACAAAACAGTCACGTGCACCTCGAATGGGAGGTGGTGGTAGCGCTACAGCCAAGAGCGATCGTAGACCAAAAAATACTCTTTTCCAGATGAGTATTCCGGTTGCATTAGTAATCATACTCTTGGTTTTGATCTTACCAATGCCAACAGAACTATTAGATATATTGCTGGCAGTCAATATAACGATCTCTTTCGTTATCATGTTCGCTTCGTTGTTTATGGATAAAGCGCTCGAGTTTTCATCCTTTCCGGCGTTGCTACTTGTAACCACACTATTTCGATTGGCGATGAACGTCGCCGCTACGCGCTTAATTCTTCTTAACGGAGATCAGGGATTCGCTGCTGCGGGAAAAGTGGTTCAAGCCTTCGGCCAATTTGTAGTAGGAGGGAACTACGCCGTTGGTATCGTTATTTTTATCGCCATCAGCATGGTGAACTTAAAGGTTATAACCAAGGGTTCGAGTCGTATTGCAGAAGTTGCAGCACGTTTCACTTTGGACGCTATGCCTGGAAAGCAGATGGCGATTGACT
>CAZJXY010000113.1:0-9422 GCA_964549925.1 uncultured Bdellovibrionales bacterium
TTCAACCCAAAGCGTTTAATCCTCTTGGATATCAGTGAGTATAACCTATTTAAGATCAATCTTGAGTTGGCCGGAATTTCGAACGATCCGAGTAGTTATCGAGTTGTGGTGGGGAATATCTGTGACCCAGTCCGACTCCAAACGGTCTTCGCCGAAGAGAAGCCCGAGATTGTTTTCCACGCCGCAGCCTATAAGCATGTCCCGATGATGGAGGAAAACGTTTACGAGGCTTTTCGAACAAATGTGATTGGCACGCGAAATGTCCTACTATGTGCGCATCAATATTGGGTCAATCGACTAGTTGTGATCTCTACGGATAAGGCGGTTGACCCGACAAGTATTATGGGAATTTCAAAAAAGATTTCAGAACTGCTAGTTCAACAGTATGCGCGTGAGGTGGCTGTTCAGAAATCACCTGTCTCAACAGCAGTTGTTCGGTTCGGAAATGTTATAAATAGCGCAGGAAGCGTAATTCCTCTCTTTCGAGAGCAGATCCTCGCTGGCGGGCCTATCACGGTAACTCACCCTGAAGTTGAACGCTACTTTATGTCAATCCAGGAGGCGGTGCGTCTGATTCTCACTGCCGGGACACTTGGAGCTAATGGTGATATTTTCGTGCTGGACATGGGACAAAAAATCCGGGTGGTAGATGTTGCAAAGAAGATGCTCGGGCTGTACGGTCGACGCGATATTCCGATCGTGTTTACCGGACTGCGACCCGGAGAAAAGTTGACTGAGGAGTTGTGCGACCCCTCTGAGATAAGGAGTAGCACGGAGTTTAATAAAGTTAACCGCGTGTCAACTTCAAGCACTATTACTGCTAACATACGTGAATCAATCGCTTCAATCGAGGGTCAGCTTGGAATCTTGTCAGATCCTGATCTTGCTGTTCTAATGCGAAGGATGATTAAAGTTGACGAGGCGGTACTCAATCTTAAATCCGCGTCGGTTCAGCTAGTTCATTCCTAAATTTATTGTTTGGCGGTGAAGCCTTTCGGCCCTTTAAGAAACTCGGCAATGATGCCGTGGTCATTATGCCAAGTGCTTTGCGCGTAATTCATTGATGAGCTCAAAATTGCGTCTACTAATGACTACTCAGGTTGTCGACTCAGATCATCCGATCCAAGGATTTTCGCACACTTGGATTAGAAAGCTTGCACAGCGAATTGAAGGACTTCATGTCGTATGTCTAACTGTCGGTAAGCATGATCTGCCATCAAACGTCAGAATATACCCGATAAAAGCGAGTGCGGACGCTAGCCGTGCATCTAAATTTCTCAGATTCCAGAGATATGTCGCACCGCTCTTATTGTCTCGGGCAGTAGATGGTGTCTTCGTGCAACAAACAGAAATCAACGCGATTTTGGCCTCACCTTATGCCATGCTGATGCACACTCCTGTGGTCTTATTTAAAGCACACGGGAGAAGTCTAAGGGCTTCGCTGCGGTTAGCCACCTCCCTCGCTTCCGCCGTTCTTACCTCCGAGGCTAGCGCATTTCCCATCGATACACCCAAAAAGGTGGTGGTGGGACAAGGGATAGACCTCGACCAATTCATTCCACACGAGCGAGTTTTCTCTGAGCCGAGATCGCGAGTAGTTGTAGCAGTTGGTCGGTACTCGCAGATTAAGGGGTATGAAGTAATGATTGAAGCCTGCGATATCCTAGTAAACCAGCGTGGAATTAAAGATCTCGTTTTTCGGATATACGGCGCAGACAATTACCCCGGATATGAGAACTATCGCCAGAAACTAGAACAGATGGTACGTAGCCGGAACCTTCAAGGTAGGTTCGAATTGCATGGTCCGGTGCCATTTTCTAGTGTTTCAGCGCTCTACTCGGAAGCTGACCTGATAGTTCATCCATCGGATACTCTTAGTATCGACAAAGTGGTTTTGGAGGCAATGGCGAGCGAAAGGGTAATACTTTGCTCCACTGCTCCGTTTAGATCGGTGCTTGGAGCTTACTCCGACGATCTTATGTTCGCTAAAGGGAATCCCATCGATCTAGCAAAGAAGATTGAAAAGGTTCTCTCTTTACCTTACCATCAGTATGCAACGATCGCCAAGGAATTGCGGGAGATTGTAAGGCAAGGGCATAGTGTTGATAATTTAGCAGATCAGATCGTTAAGCTATTTGAATCTCTCAGATTCGGTGCGAGGAGACAGTAATGAAGATTTTTGTGGTTGGATTAGATGGATGTAGTTGGCGACTGTTGGATCGTTGGATTGAAGCTGGCGAACTTCCATTCATGCGAAAAATCAAAGAGGAGGGATGTTGGGGTGAATCGGAAAGCTGCCTTCCCCCGGTTACCGCTCCAAACTGGAAATGTTACTCCACCGGTACGAATCCGGGTAAACTTGGGATATTTTGGTGGGAGAATGTCGACTTCGTAAATCAGCGTTTAGTGCTTCCGCGCTCTGATCTATTTCACGGTAAAGACCTGTGGGATTATCTAGGTGAGGCTGGGCTTAAGGTTGCTGTGGTCAATATGCCTACCACCTTCCCCCCTAAGCCCGTTAATGGTGCTCTAGTTGCTGGTGGTCCAGACGCGCTGGATAACGGCTTTACTTATCCAACTCACCTGGAACAGCAATTACGTGACAAACTTGGATACAGCGTTCATCCTCCGCGCGTTGGTGTAATAGATCAGGACCCAGAGGCTGCCGCTAAGCAGATAATACCACTACTCGATCTCCGATTTAAGGCGGTAGAGCATATTGCTAACGAGGTAAAGCCTGATTTTATCCATATGACTCTGTACTATATCAATGTTCTCCAGCACCACTTGTGGGATCACCCGTTAGTCCTTGAGGCCTGGAAATTAATCGATCGCAATCTGAGCAAGTTATACCAAAAATTTCCTGATTGGACATTTCTATACATGGTTGATCATGGAACCAACCAAGTAGTTACCCAGTTCAATATAAGCCGTTGGATGGAGGAAGAGGGATATTTGGTTCTAAGACAAGATCGAATTAGAGAATTGCTGCACCGTGTCGGAATAAATCGCGAACGAGTGGCTGGTATTGCCGCTGCCCTGGGCATCAAGAATTGGCTTAAATCCCGACTGAGCCCCGAAGCGCGGGCATTTCTTCCTTCTAATGCTGGTATCGTTCCACACACTGGAAGGGCAGCGCTGATTGATTGGGAGAAGTCAAAAGTGGTGCCGAGCGGACAAGGCCCGATTTACCTCAATCCCCGCCTCACAAGCTCCGAGTTAAGCGCCCTACGACGGGAGTTAAAGAGCAAGTTATCGGGGTTGAAAGACGATCTTGGCAACCCCATAGTAAAACAAATATTTGAAAGAGAGGAAATATATCGCGGCCCACACTTACGTATTGCACCGGATTTAGTAATTGATCAAGCCGATGGTATCCACATATCGGCAAGCGTTGGTTATCGCCAGCCTTTCCAACGCCCGACTAAATGGTTAGCTGAAAATCATAAGTTTGGTCTTTTTGGCGCGCTCGGGCCTTGCATTACACGTGGCAGACTGGCTAAAAGCATCCGCATAGTTGATATCGCTCCAACAATTTTGCACGCCTACGGATTGCCGATTTCCCCCGAAATAGATGGAGAGGTACTAAAGGTCATTTTCGCGGATAAATCAGAACCGTATCTGCGAAATCCGCGGTTCAACTCCGCTGATTCCTCGCAAAGCTCTCAGACACACGGATTGAGTAAGACTGAGTCCGAGGATATCGCCAAGCGCTTGGCTGACCTAGGCTACTTGTGAGAACGGAGTAGGGCAGAGATGGCACGGTCCTATCGCACAGCGCTTCGGGATAGGTTGATCTCTATCACCTACAGAATCGGTATTACGGCCGTACAGCAAGCGCTTCGCAGAGCCGAAAAGTTATCAAATACTAGAATTATATGCTTTCACCGAATTATTGATGTACCCGCGTTTGAGCAAAAAATAGCCACACTTTCCCGGATGTATAACTGGGTGAGCATGGATCAATTCAAGAGAGGAGAGCTTTCGTCCGACGCAATTAATCTCTGCCTAACCTTTGATGATGGATTTTCGAGTTGGATGGATATTATCCCGTTTCTGGAAAGAAACAGGGTCCCGGCGACTTTTTTTATCTCGTCTGGGTTTTTAAATTCGTTGGAAACCAAGTCATGGGAAGAATTTTGTCGTTTGAATTTGGGGATACAAAACGCAGAACCAAGTATTAGCTGGTCCGAGGCCAAGTTATTATCGCAGCACCCACTCTTTACGATCGGCGGACACACCTGTAATCATTTAAGTCTTGGCCGGATAGCGCAGCAGGATGATCTTTGGCGTGAAGTTTCGGTTGATAAGCAGTTGATCGAAGAGCGAATCGGAAAGAGTCTAAAGTACTTCGCCTTCCCATTTGGCGATCCTTCTAGTATTTCGAGTTTAGCGACCAAAATTGTTATTCGGGGGGGATATGAAATGGCCGTATCCTTAATCCCCGGCTCAAATTGCCCATCTGATGATCTCTTTTCTCTTAGGCGTGATTGCTTTGACGAAGTAAATGATCAAGCCCTGCTGCAGGCCTGGGTCGAGGGAGGATACGACATTTGGAAAAAAATCCAGAACCATATTTCTGGAAATAAGCACGCGGAGGAGCGGCTTTGACATACCCATTGGACGTCGTACACCTCTGTACCGAACTCAGCGTAGGCGGAGCAGAAAATCATTTGCGCATGTTGCTTTCCGACATGTCGAAAGATAAGCGATATCGCCCACAGATTGTAGCATTCCGTGATGCGAAAGGCTCCATGAAATCACTTCGCTCTGATTTCGAACGCCAAGGTATTCCAATCCATATTTTAGGTCAGAATCACGGATGGGATCTGCGCGGGGTATGGCGACTGGCGGCTCTGCTTACGCGTCTTAAACCAACGATATTGCATACCCACTTATTTCGAGGTGACGTATTTGGACCTCCCCTGGGGGCACTGATGCACGTTCCGGTTCGTCTCTCTACTGTCCACAATGTCGAAGATCGCTTCAAGAAATCTTATTTTCAACCTATTTTCAAATTTTCGTATTTCTTTGATGACTGTGTGATCGCTATCTCTGATGCGGTAGGGAAGGCACTTCAGCACTACCTAGGACTTCATGCAGAAAAGATAAAACGAATTTATTACGGCTTCGAGCCGGAATCTCGCTGGGCTAACGTTCCGGAAATTGACTTTCGAGAAAAATTCGGTCTAAGCAGATCCGATTTTGTGATTGGCACAATCGGCCGTATTTGCCCTCAAAAGGGCCATTCCTACCTGATTGAGGCGTTAAACGCTCTCAAGGACTCACACCCTAATATTAAGCTCCTTCTGGTTGGTGCAGCAAATCAGGCTGGAACTGAGGAGCTTCTACGCTCGATGGTAAGAGATTATGATCTGGAGAAGCGCGTGGTCTTTGCCGGCTACCAAGATGACGTAAGGTCTGTCTTATCGGCGTTGGATTTATTTGTGTTGCCCTCGCTTTGGGAAGGATTTGGGCTGGTGCTACTTGAAGCCATGAGTATGAAGAAACCAATTATAGCATCGCGGGTAGATGCTATTCCAGAAGTGGTCGAGGATGGCGTGCAGGGGATTTTGGTTCCTCCGGCTGACGCGAGCGCCTTAAAGCAGGCAATAGAAAGTTTCGCGGCCTCGCCTGCGCTACTTTCAAAGATGGGCTCAGCCGGTCCAATTCGCGTACAACGATTCTCAGCACATCGAGCGCTTGAAGAGACCGTGGCACTCTATGATGCATTGGTAAGGAAACGATTAGGCTCCAGGATTTGACCAAGCTAAAGTAAAATTTTTTATGTCAGCAACCCCGCATCCCACATTGACCTTGTCGAGTTTGTTTGGAAAGCCGACTGACCCGCTCAGCAATCTTCTTGCCGATCGCGAGCTAACCTGGCTTGGATTGGGGCGTCAGGCTATTTTTGCAGCGCTATCTGCGCTCAATGTTCCGAAGGGTAGTAAGGTTCTAACTCCGGCCTACCAGTGTTCCAGCAGTCTAGAGCCACTCCTTAAATTTGGTGTTGTCCCCATTTTTTATGATGTTTCTCCAGACCTTGGAGTGAATCTGGATCGCCTGGAGCAGCTGGTCGTTGAACATAGACCTGCGTTGATTATGCTGATTCACTATTACGGATTTGAACTGAGAGATGCATCGGCCATCCATCGGCTATGTGAAAAACACGGCATTCATCTGCTTGAGGATTGTGCCCAATCGCTCCTCAGTCAATGCGGCGAGAGACCGCTAGGAGCATTGGGTGCGGCCAGTGTTTTTAGCTTCTCTAAGGCCCTACCAAGTCCGGGAGGAGGAGGGTTGCTAGCCCTGCGCAAGGGGATTGGTCTCGAATTTAGGCCGAGTCTTGCAGCACCACACTCCGAGACTCTCGGCTTGGCTAAACAGGTTGCTTACAGAATTGAGCAATTTTTGCCGTTTTCCCTTCGCACCGTTCTTCGAAGCTTCTCCTTAGCCGACCAAACTGTTCGCAGAAAACTCGAGTTCCCTGCAGATAGTGCAGAATCTTGCCTCCCTCGAGAGATCGGGAAGCTGACATCTCGTTTGGTAGCCCGATTAGACTACAATTCGATCGTCTCCAAGCGGCGTGAAAATTTTTTCGAAATCCTAGATACAATTAATTCTTCCAAAATCTCCGGTCTACATCCCATATTTTCTGAGTTGCCATTGGGTGTCTGTCCGCTCGGATTTCCGGTGCTTATTGAGCACGATCGGGACCAATTGCAGCGACGACTGTGGCGCAAGGGAATTCCGGTGCGAGCGGTCTGGGATCGATTGCCCACCCAAGTTTCAGACCACACATACCCAGGAGCCGCAGCACTTAGAAATCAGATATTACTCCTGCCAGTCCATCAGTCTCTTAGAGCGAATCAGGCTGGATTAATTGCACGCCAGACGCTCAATGAAACTGAAATTGTAAGGCAGGTGATCAGCCCAGGCACTTCATCAGGTAGAGCGGCATGATAGTTAAGGTATTCGACAATTTCTCCGTTTGCGAAGAAACGATGCGCGGCGTACTAGAGCGATCGGGAAATTTTAATCCATTCGTGTCGGTCGAATGGTTAAAACTCTGGTGGAGTCACTATGGCAGAGAAAAGAGCTCAATTTATATAATTATTTTTGAGGATAACGACAGAGCAGTAGGTTTTGTTCCCCTCTATAAAATCAGGCACCGCTTACTCCGCCTAAATGAGTTTCGGCTAATTGGAGCACCACAAGCTAGTTATCTCGATTTAGTTTGCGATCCAGGCTTAGAACCCTCGGCCATAAGAGCATTAATTCAGCACTTCAATTCTTTACCAACCCCCTCGATCCTCCAAGTTTCTGATGTTAATTCTAGGTTCTCTCGTTGCTTTGATGCGCTGCAGGAAGCTGTAAAAAGCGGGCATGTAACCGGTGAGATCTTTGAATTATATCCCTGTCCCTATGCAAGTATCGAGTCCGGGTGGGATGATTTTTTTTCACGGCAACGCGATCGGAAGTCGCGCTACAATTTACGTCGCTCGGAAAAGCAACTCTCCAAACACGGCGGAGTTCTGTTTCGAGAATTGCTTGCACCAGCGGAGATTGCCGAGATCTTTCCGAAGCTAATTAGGATCCATTCTGAACGGTTCGGCAGCACCTTAAACCCTCTGTTTAACCAAAAGAATCGCAGGTTTTTTCAATCTGCGCTGCAGCAATTAGTCGGCAATGGCGCGTCAGTATCAGTTATCGAGCTAGACAACTCGCCGATTAGTTTCCTAATTGGCTTCAAAATGGGTCTAGTCTTTGTAGACTATGCTCCGGCATTTGACCCTGCTTTCGACAAACTCTCACTCGGCAATATCCATCTGATGAAACTAATCGAAGCGAAGGCAAAGGAGGGTTGTGAGATTTTTGACTTTTCCAAGGGAGAAGCAAAGTACAAGCGTTGGTGGGCAGCGGAGCAGAGTCTTAGTTATTTATTTCTATTGAGCTTTAACCCGAATCTTGGAGCCAAGGTGTTGGTTACATTTTATCGGACTAGGCTTCGGCTTATTTTGTGGCTCCGTAACAGAGGATACAACCAAAAGCTGAAGCAATTGTTCGGTACTGCACGGAGGTTTTTCCGTGGGAACCCGAAGCGGAGTAATGTAAGTATTTCAAAGTTACCCAAGGGTGAACTATATGGCGCGTCTGGTCCGTCAAAATCAATTCCTTGGTCCTACAGTACGGTTTATGCTTTGCCGTTGACCATAAGGAGAGTGATCGTAGACCAAATAAGCAGTTACATTGAACAAGGGGCGAGTCTCGACTTATCTTACGCCGAGAACGCGGTAGTAATAATACCAGGCCGAGAAGACTACGTATATTGCGTCAGGTACGATTAAACGCCACAGTATAGGGGATTGTAAGCGACAATTAACCCTATGGATCTAGTATTACCGATCATGACCGCCCTGCTCACTGTGGGGTCCTTGCTTTGGATAGTGTATTTTAAGCGAGAGGTATTCGACCCGCGTGTATTCGTACTTTACGGGATTATCCACTGGGTTTTGGTCGGACAGTGGGCTGCGATTCTTGATATCGATTACCGATTTAATTTCCAGCAGACGTTTTCAAATAAGGTTTATTTCTTGGTTAACCTCTCCATTTTTGGCGCTGTTCTGGCTTTCTTATTCGGATACTACTACTGCCCCGGAATAGGTAAATTCAACGAGCGAAACAACAGCCCAATTAAAACGGTTAAAGTAAACTGCTTTAGACTCACTCTGATCACTTTGGTACTGAGCGCGATCGGTCTGTACTTTCACTTTGCAATCTCTATGGGAGAGTTAGAGCTAACAGACTCGTTTGCCTTGATGCCATTTTCAAAATGTATCGTGATCGCTTCAATTCTTTCAACCTATCTATTGATGACGTACACACCTAAGCTTAATTTTCCGACCCGCTGGTCGTTGCGGTTTGCTTTCATGGGCGTGATTATATTTATGATCGCAAATTCAAACGTAAATATTGTGTTTACCATCGTGGCCTTAACTTTTTGGTTCTGCAACCGGAATGGCCAGATTCGAAGCGTTCCGAAGCGATATCTGACGGCACTAACTACTCTCGTTCCCGTTATTTTTATTTTGGCGCTGATTCCGAAAATTCAAGCCACAGATGATGGTTCAACCCTAGAGAAATATTTTGATCTTGCGACGTACGAGGAGGCCACTGAATATCTGGTCGACCAACTAGACATTTTTAACCCAGAGGATTTTATAATTCTGCTATATGCGGCTGAGCGTTACGCAGAGAGTAATATCTACTTGAATGGCAAGAGCTTGTTGGTACTTTTCCCACTGCTTCGGCTCCAAGGTATGGAAGATATTCGTGGGTTCGGCCGCACGCTTGCGATGGATGTAATTGGACCAAATTCTGTGACAGGCTGGGCGGTTCCACCAGTGGGAGAGCTGATAGCA
>CAZJXY010000114.1:0-9359 GCA_964549925.1 uncultured Bdellovibrionales bacterium
AAAGCGCCGTCGTCTTGAACTCAGACAGCAAATTAACCGAGGCAAAAACCTCACTCTAAGACTCGATTACGGTGAGCACCAGGCTACTGCAATTGAGTATCCTTGATTATATCTGAGTCTGATCGATTTGCAGGCTAATACCAACTTCGGCAACACCCGATCTGAGGGTTAGGGTGAGATCGTATTTATCATCGGCGATCTCTAACGTAAATCCGGCACGATCGGACCCTGGCGATGCAAATTGTAATGTTGCGTCAGGCGAACCCATGTAGCGCGCTTTGACGAACGATTCCACATGATCCACCACCATCCCGGCTAAATATGATGTCGAGCAGTTCTTTTTTAACGTCATTAGGTCGACTGGCCAATCAGCTAGAGGACTTTTTGCACGATTGTAGCTGTCGTTGA
Organism: uncultured Bdellovibrionales bacterium; assembly: GCA_964549925.1. Classification (GTDB taxonomy): domain Bacteria; phylum Bdellovibrionota_C; class UBA2361; order UBA2361; family J135; genus CAZJXY01. The sequence goes on from CAZJXY010000114.1 coordinate 409, forward strand.
GGTGGCTAAGTGCATCACGGAACGCTCCTTTTGAAAATATCACATAAGCCCGAAACGGGGGGCCTGCATCTGAAACAGAAAAGTTTCGATTCTCGAAGACAACAACCGCGTCAGAATTCGAAAGTTCCAATGTAGAAGCGAGGGTGCGCTCCGACATCTCAAGTTGTGCATTGCGGATGGCTTTGACTCTATCCACGGCTCGATTGGACAACGAATCCGGCTTGTAATCAGTTGCGCTGAGGAGTTCATAGGGAGGCAAAACAGACTGACTGTTTCTGCCTTTCTCACCTTGGTGTACTTCAAACTTACAGATCCTGTAAACTCCGCCATCTGGCTCATCGCCAAACGCCCCTTGCGATGGCCCCTCAATCGTACAGCGTGTGATGCTTTCTGGATCGTCCGGCCGCTCAGTGGCGCCAGTCACCATTGTTTGCAAACACTCAAGTACCACTTCAGTGTGCTTTTTTAGATCAAAAGCAGACAGTTTCTCATCTGCACTCAACGCACTACGGCGACTAGGAAGATGATCCAACGCTAGCATTCGCGCCGGGACTTCCAGGTCTTCAAATAAACTATCGAGAGATGAAGAGAACTCGTCACCCGTAATCGAGAGAGGGTTTTGCGGTTCCCGGTCGGCTCCTGGCACTTGTACCCCTGGATAACTAGCTGGGACAAAATAGGCGATATAAACGCGAGGAAAGAACAATCGTTGACCTTAGTATATTCGCTATGGTGACCTTACGCTAAGGGTTTATTTCGATTTGGCCAAAATAACCCTAATATCAGTGATTTACAGAGATAGATTTCTGAACCGTGTTATACACTCTATGCGCTTGAAATTCCTCATTATTGGCACCTTTAGCTCTTGCCAGCATCTAAATCATAGTGTGAAATCGCGTGCCTACACGGACGGTTGGTACCGTTTCACACTTTGAATTTATTACAGCCACGGATGGCAAGTGCTAATCCTTACTAGAAAACCAGGTGAGAGTATCTATATCGGCGACCAGATAAAGGTCACAGTCGTAGAGATCAAGGGTCATCAGATTCGTGTTGGGATTGATGCACCTAGTGAACTTCGTATCTATCGCGAGGAGATCTATCTGCAGATCCTTGAAGAGAACCGTCAGGCGGCGGAAGCTTCTCAGATGGATGCTGCGGGCTTAGATAGCTTGGCGATAAAGTGGAGTGGGTCAGATTCCGGGGATGCTAAGAAACCATCCAGCGGTAATTTAGGGTCTGGAGTAAGAGTTAAAACGCTCGGTCCCTCGAATAAGAGCCCGAACATGGAAGTAACGGTTAAGAAAAAACGCGGGAAACAAGAATAGTTTTTCGATGAGCGAAGAACAAAAAACCGAAGAAGTTTTAATCAAAAGCAGTCGCTTTGGGGACTTTACTGTCCCAAAGAGCGCACTGATTGAGTTTCCCACCGGTGTAATCGGATTTCCGAAAGAGCACGAGTATGTTGTCGTCGAGCACAAACCCCCATTTTCTTGGCTGCATTCCTGTTCTAATCCGTCCCTGGCGTTTGTAGTGGTGGATGGCTTTGAGTTCGGAGCTTCTTATGATCTTAAGGTCCCATATGGTGATCCTAACATTGACCTTAAGGAAGGTGATGATTTCGCGCTATTAGTAGTAGTCACAGTCAGGCCAGATCCGAGTATGACTACGGCTAACCTAAAAGCCCCAATATTCGTGAATTTGAGAAATCGGAAGGGTGTTCAATTAGTGCTGGATGATGCCCGTTTTTCTACGCGATTTCCGCTGTGGGGGGAAAAAGACGAGACGAAGGCTGGAACTGCTGATCCTGCCAAGGGTGCAGCTGTTACTCCGGGGAAAGGCGCTGATAAGCCTGCCGAGGACGCGAAGAAAAAACCTTAACAGCTTGGCTTAGCCGTAAACACTACCTTCTTTCTCAAAGCGTGTCTTTGCTTCTTCAGCGAGTTTTTTCATCTCATCGAGTGCGCTCTTTGGATCAAAGCCGACATAGGTGGCGACTGCTGTAATACGCTCGGCCTCATCCGGGTAGCCTTCCGGGTTACCGACACCGGATAAATGAGCCAACATATCAGCCAATTGAATAATCGCGATCTTTTCGTCTAACTCAGATTCCGGTTTGTCTCCGTCAACCGCATCCCTGTAATGCAAAATGATCTGACAAGTATCTGCAGAGAAATTCCACTTTTTGGCAACCAGAGCGCCGATCAACGGGTGCGCAAATCCGAGAACTTCCTGTTCAGCCTTAAGGAAATCAAGGGACTTACCCTTGATAGCATCAAATACTTTTTTGTAGTCATTACCCATTTGAGTTAGCAGGACTATCTGACCAAGACTGTGCAGCAGTCCAAGCAGGAACATTTCGTCGATGTATCGCTTGCGAAGTTTTTGGCAGATCAAATTGGAAAGCATCGCTGTCACGACAGAGTTCTGCCACACCATGGTCTCATGTGGTCCAGAGCGCTTGTTGAGCTGCCTTAATGTCGCAGCCACAATAATACCCTTTAAGGCTTTAAAGCCGATTATCATGATGGCCTGAGTCAGCGTAGTAATCTCACGCTGCCTAGAAAACATGGCCGAGTTTGCAATCTTTAACACTCTTGCTGCGAGAGCTGCGTCTGAGGAAAGAAGTTTTTCTAGTTCGTTGGCTGTGGTGTCAGGGTCTTCGACCATGCTGATAGCACGTGATGCGACGTGCGGCATCGGTGGAAGGTCTCCCACCCAAGCTACGATTTCTCGCCAGTCCTTTCCGGCGGCTAACCGTCCTTCAAATTCTGCCGGCTTTGTCTCTGGTGTGGTCATAATGTTCCTAAAAACTATTGAAGGAATCGTTTCCTTTAGCCACTAAATCACTTAATAAATCTAATCGTCAACTGGGATTAGAGGCATGAATATAATCCAAGGAACTGCACAGTTTCCTCACACAGACTCGGTTTTATTCCTCGGCATTAAACAAACACTGAGTTAAAATTACCCAAGGACTATGCTTGGCTAAGTGTTTGTGTCCACAGCAAATTTTTTACTCGCGTCGCCCGAGGGTCGCTGAGTTTTGAAGTCAATTACCCGTATCAAGTCATCTCAACGCTCGACCGATATTAATTATTGGCTACCGAATCTGCCGCTATTATGGGGGCGATCTTAGGTGTGGCGTGACGTTTAAATCCTCGCAGCTACCCATCCTCGGGTTGTTTGTGGGTAGAAACTTTAAGAGAGAGGGCTTAGAGCATGGAAGAGTTCGAAACAGAAATAGTTGGAGATAAGGGGTTCATCAAAATTTCTGAAGATTTAGATTCAGAGCAATCGGGTGAAGCTTTGCGCAAAGCCTTCAATAACGTTTTTGATCAAGGCAAGAGAACCGTAGTGCTGGATTTAACAGGAGTCCAAATCATTAATAGCTACGGAATTGGAAAAGTTTTGATGTGCTATAAGCGCCTCAAAGCAGAGAATGGTGTGTTAATGGTGAAGCCACTAAATGGTTTCGTCAAGGAAACCTTTGAGCTTCTGATGCTAGATAAACTCTTGCCGATATTCAACGGTTAAGAATTTTTTACGTGCCACTCTTCACCGCCCCTCGTGGCACGAAAGGGATTGATCAATGGCTTCTAAAAGCCATCCTGGAGATAAGTCATCGGACTGTTGTTGGTCTGAATTGAAGATCTATGATTTCTCTTCAAAGGAATTTGCTCAGATTGAGTTTATGCTGCCAATCGTCGAAGAGTTGTATTCGAAGCGTATAATCGACGATACATCGCGGCTACGCTTTACTCTGGCACTTCAAGAAGCTTTTGCTAATGCCCTAGAACACGGAAATTTAGAACTGAAATCAACTTGGAAAGAGGATTACGATTCTTCTGGACTAGATAAGTTTTCCATCATGAAGCGCGACAGATTATCCGATCCATTATATGCCGAGCGTAGAATAAGAATTAGCTCTGAAGTTGAGCAAGGAGTCCTGGAGATTGTGGTGAAAGATCAAGGTAGCGGATTCAACGCACCAATCTTGGTCATAGCCGATCCAAGTGGGAAGCCAATTCAAACTCACGGTCGGGGAATTGCGATCATGTTGGATGTGATGGATCAAGTTTCATATAGCGAGAACGGTACGTGCTTAAAGATGGTAAAAAGGATTAATCAAACTAAAAACGCCCTGTAACCTATGATGCAATTGAAGAGATATTGAAAGTATGGCGTTGAAATTCAGATTAAAAGGGCTGGCTGAAACGTTCATCGATCAGATTGCATGTCCATGTTGTGGAACTTGCGAATCAGACGATCAGAAATTTAGTACTGAGCTTACACGAGTTACCTATGAAGGCATCATCGTGGTAGTGCAATGCCGGGTTTGTCGCGAGATATTCGTTCCGGACGAGCAACGGCTGGGAATTCTGGATCCGGACGAATTGAAACGAGCGGTGGATAAAGATTCGGTTGATACTGGAGAGCCGCTTTTATCAGATTACGGCTCGGTAAAACTGAATGTGGAGAAATTAAACGCGCAGCGTCGCGGGGAGTTTCACTAATTAAGGAGATTGCTTAGATCAAGAACCACCTACTTTGACCCATCTCTTTTAAGCTGATCGTAGCGCCTCTCAGCCCACCCTAGCCTCAACAAACTTACCCCTCCAGCTAATGCGAAAGCGCCGAGAATAGGTTCACCTGCGGTAGAAAAAGCCTTAAATCCGAGACCACCTGCCGTAAGAAGGAATGGAGCTACAGAATAAAGTCCTTTGCCGTACTCTAAGGGATAGGTTTCTGCGTTTGCGCCCAATTCGGACGCGTCGAATGACCGCTTTGCCAACCTGTCGACTACAGCTGATAAACCAACTACTCCCACTATCGCACTGGGTATCTCGCCTAACTCCATGGCAAGCCCAGCATACGCCAGAGAAGATCCAAGCCCTGTAGCTAAAGTCATGTGACATCGACCGATTGTTCGCTGTAACTTATCACGTTCACAATCAGCGCCTGGGGGCTGCTCAGGTTTGGGAGGTATTACGGGACTAATTTGATTACTCGGATCGTGACTTTCCTGGGGTCGAGATGGAAGATCGGTGTTAAGAATTTGGTCGGAGAAAGGATCTGTCTCGACGTTAACGGGGGAAGAATCTACCAACACATGCAACTCCAAATTACGAACGATTCACCCCGAAGGCTGGATTATACTACTAAGGATGATAGAAGGCGAGTGACCAAGCTTTAAGTGTAGGAATGATTCTAGCAGCGGTGAGATTATAGTTCTTCCATGCTTTGCTCTATGGACAGGCTAATTCGCTGAAGTATTGACCAGTGCGCGGGATTGTTAGTTAGGGTAGCTGAGCGTTTCAATCACACCGAGGGGCGGGCGGCTCCACGTAAAGAGAAGAAACTGCTCTAACCATCTGATATTATTTACACAAAACCAGGTTGCTTCGTACTTATTCCGCCCAATAACTAATAAATAGCGGAATTCTCTGATTTTTTCTCGTTCCCCTGACTTGAAATGAACGTGTTGAACAACCAAATCTCGAGAGAAACAGGTGCGATTGTGGCACCTTCTGCTGCTCTGTCCGTTTCGGCAGATAGCGGAATCGCAATTGAGACTCAGACAGGGCGCGAGGAGCTGGAGCAGTTGCGTCAGCGCCTTCTCGATCAACTCGAACGGAGTATTGCGGGGGACGGCGTGGGGGATGCTCTCAAGGAGCGCGCCGAGGCAATATTTTATCGCACCTGGGATAATTTAGTTGATTTAGAAAGAGCTACGAATGCTGCCCTAGAGTCACCATTGACATACACTGACTTTGTCGAACGTGAGAGCGAGGCATACGGTCGGTATCGAAAACTTGTCAATGAAGCGAGCATACGATCGGATTTTTTGTCTTCGACCAAATCGGAACACGATACCACATGGAATAGTCGTGTAGAGGCTGTTTGCGAGATTCTAAACGATCTATCGATCTGTGCAGACTACCTTGCTGATTTGGTACTAAGCTCGAAGAGATCGTTCTTAGTGCAAGACGTCTCTCAACTTCGCTGTGGCGATCTATTAAAACTCAACGGCGCCAAGTACATGGTGAGCTCATTAGACAACACTATTGAAAGGACTAGCGTTCCAGCTATTAAGTTAGCTAGCGATGGGGAGGCCAGAGAGACGAGGATCAGCAACCTTCAGTTGCAAAATGCGGCCGAGCCAGTAGTCGCGATTCGATGCTCATCTCCCCGTGCTATTGAAGGGGAACTTGGCCGCACGATTGAGAATATAAGATCCGCTGGGGCTCTTAAACGCGGTGATGTCCTAATTTGCTTAGAACCAACCCAAAACGGGATGATAAAGCGGGTGGAGCTTCTGAATGATGAGTTGCTCCCTGACGGCAGTGAAGGAGATGCGGGCGTAATAGCTTATGAGCAGCGATCTAGGCAGACCCATCGCGCCGACTTAAGCGACCTACCGACAGAGCTGGCGGACCTGCCGCTAGCTGCCTGCGTGCTGCGAAAACTTCTTCCGAACGAAGATAGAGCCGAGGTTGTTCAGAGCAACACATTAAAATCTCCGTCCTGCGCTTGGTTTAAAAATCATCGTGCGCATTATTTTGAATCGAAGAAAGAGCTTTACTCCAGCCTAGAGCTGCGCTGTGGTGATGTAATTGAGAGCGAGAATGGGGAACGCGCTATCATATGTACCTCTGCGAGCGGGACTTTGGATCTAATTGCAGTCTCGGGAAAAGGGGTCGAGCGAAGAGAGCTAAAATCAACCCAACTTAAAGCGCCGGGCGACATGATCATTCGAGCTGTTGAGCCCAGCTTAATTCGGGGAATCTTCAATGCCAAACCTATGGCCGCGCCGGAGTGGCAAGCGCTTGAGCCAGGCACAACGATTTACCACGCAGATGGATCTCGCGAGGAGATTTTGGCCATTCGGCCAGTGCCGCTGAAAGGCCGCACCCATAAAGATGTTGATTCGATTCTGTATGATACGACGGGTGCGCACTATCGTGAGAACGTTAGACATGTCGATGCCGAGCTAACCGGTCCGCAAAGACCTGTGGTCGTGCTTAAACGCAGATGCTCAGGCCTACACGCCGTGCCAGCGGAGGCTAAGGAGAGAACACTCTATCCAGGTGTATTAAAGAATTCATTTGAGGCGATCGATCGGTTAACTGAAATGTTAGCCCAGCGCTGTTGCGACCTCGCCCTGCGAGCATCTGATCGCAGCGTAGAGGAATTACTCTTAGATCTTTCGCGTGGTCGCGAAACTTTGGATTCAGGTGTCCGTGTGGATCAGCGCTTTGAAGAGCTGCTTAAAAGACAGAAAGAGGCTCATCTCGCGGCGCATCGCGCTAATCGGTGGTTGAAGCGCGTTCTTAGTGCTTGTGTGGCTGATGAGGTAGGAATGCCGGCAGGCCAAATAGATAATTTGCTTAGCGCGTTGATTGTAAAACAGCTTGATCACAGTGGCACGTTCGAGCAAGCGGCAAATGCATGGAATAACATCATCGAAAGCGTGCCAGAATTTTTACAGGGAGGGGCTCGTGCAATTTTTGATGAGTCATACCCTGCGCTCGAGTGCATATCAGTTGGACTGCAAAGCGTAATGCGAACGATGCAGGGCCTTTTTGCTGGGATAGCTTCATCGGATATTGGAATCACGCGCATTGAAGATCCAGAAACAGTTTCCACGGAGACTCTACGCCAAGTCGCAGAACTGGTTAATGAAGCCCAAGCAAGAAATGATCCTAGAAAAGCGGGGGTGATAGTCGACAACTATTATACCCCTGAATATATGCGAAAGATGCTTAACGCCGGAGCCAAATTAATTACGCTTCAAGAGCCCAAGGATGACTCATATGGGATTAGTGGCTTCATCTTCTACTACGAGCCGGGGCGCATTCCTGCCGATGCTCTAGGAATTGCAGATGAAGTACGCGATGAGCAGGAGACCGCTTACGTTGATTTATTGCTGGTCTCTCCGGAGGCCTCACCTGGGGCCGCACAAAAATTGCTAGATGCAAAAACAGTGGCCTTGCAGCATACTGATGCACTTTATTCATATGGCGAAGTGATGCATCAGAATTTGCGTTCCTTCGGAGTGTTGATTCAAAATGGATACTCTCCCGATTTAACTCATGACGTGTTAACCCGAGCGCCGGATGGTGATTTAAAACGTTGGATTCCGATGCGCGCCGTTGAGCACGCACATGAACGGGAGCTTTACCTTCCATATTCTAAAACGGCTCGCGAGGCCTTAAAACAAGGATTTCTTGTACAAGCGGAAAACGATGTGCTGCCGATCGCTCCACCTAGCGCAAAGGAATGGGAGCCCGTTGTAAGACTTGTATCAGGATTTGTTGAACGTAACGATCGACCGGTTTTCGTTAGATTTTCGGCTGGAGCGCAAAATATGCGTGTGCAAGACTTTGTGGATTCCAGAAAGGTAGTGGAAGTCGGCGCTGCTGGGCTCAGGTCATTATACAGCTGGGGATCCACGGAGATGCTGACACTCTTAGATGGCATGGTCACGGGAAAAGTTCGCCTTGGCTTTCAAGCAAGCATGGAAGTTATTCAAAAACTGGCAAGCCCCAAGGGGCTTGCCGTCGGAGTTAATATCTTTGACCCCGCAACCCAAGAGATAGTTTCGTTTGATACTGTTGCTAACGGAGATCCTTTGGTTGTCGTTGAGCGTGACGGCAACGTGATTACGGTTGAGGATAGCAATGTTCAAGAGCGCCTTCGTTTTGAGGCGAGTTCTACTAATTCAACTGTCCCATTCTTTGATGTAGAAGCGCTGCGTTCCTTCTTGATTGGAGCTCTAATGCGTCGAATTGCAAAAGAGCAGGGAAAGGAGTGCCCGCACATTGGAATATTCATTAATGGAGGGGGCACCATCGGCCGAGAGATTGAACTTATGGCCGAGTCGGCCTACAGAAATCCTCACAGTGGAATTCAGGTTATCCTAATCGATAAATGCGGAGAAAAATCGA
>CAZJXY010000115.1:0-9313 GCA_964549925.1 uncultured Bdellovibrionales bacterium
TTTAAGCTTTGATCGATGGAAAGTTTTAGGTTCGAAAATAATTTGACCGTCGTATCGGTCGCGGAGGCAACTGATGTTGAAACGTTGTTGTTTTGAGTATCGTATGGATTTAGGATCGTGTCGTTGTCGATGTCAGCGTCAACTGAATCCACCAACCCGTCAAAGTCACCGTCCGCTGGGTTTTTGTTATTGGCCTTATTAGCCACGCTGGATGTGCTTGGCACTCCTAAGTTATCCGCGGTGCCATTTGGAACCCTAGCTGATGCATTGGCCCGCATCTTTTGATTGACGCCAGCAAACTTTACCAAAGTTTTGAGTGTCGAATGGAAGTAGCCGGACTTAGCCTTAAAGTTCAGTTGCCCTGGTGCCCCAGATTTAAATCCAACTCCCACCTTGGTTGAGCTTAACTTACACCCCGCAGCTTGAAGAAGAGGAGAGCAGGTTGCAATAAGCTCCCCCGCAAGCTGCCCACTCTCATCAATCACAAAAACTGAATAGGGACCAGAACTGGTGATCTCAAAGCGACCGGTGGTTTGATCGATTGAGGCGCGTTCCACAACTGTTCCGGTCTTTGAAACTGCCACCACAGTGGTTGGCTTCGGGGATAAATTTGCAACGTTTTTAATTCGCCCATTAAAATCAGCAAAGACTAAGGACGGAATCAACAAAGCCGGAGCCAACAAAGCAAAATTTTGCATACACAATCTCCCGAAATAAAAGGTTATCGGTATTTATTTCCGATTAGAGGAAATAGCACAACCAAATTATTCTCTGGCCTTTATTTCGGTCCAGAGCTGCTCCTGCTCCTTTAATGATAGTGCTTTGAGATCACCGCCAGTTTTCTTCTTGGCGTATTCCTCCATTGCATCAAACCGGCGTTTAAATTTGTCACACGCCTGTGCCAACCCGATCTCAGAATCGAGGCCTAATTTCCGAGCATATTGTGCCAGTGCAAACAGGAGATCGCCGAACTCTTCAAGTCTTTGGTTAGGTGAAGCTTTCTCGAACTCTCCGATTTCTTCTTTAATTTTATCGATTACCGATCTCGAATCGGGCCAGTCAAATCCAACACGCGCAGCCTTCTCTCCCATTCGTTGAGCACGCAGTAGCGAGGGGAGCTGCTTAGGAACAGAGTCTAAGACCCCTTCTTTCCCACTCTTTTCTCCTTTTTTTATCTGCTCCCAGTTCTCCAAGACTTCCTTAGTAGAACTTACTGCGGTGTCTCCAAAGACATGAGGGTGGCGCTTGATTAGCTTAGCAGTCAAAGTCTCGATCACTTGATCTATTGTAAACGTGTTATTGTCCTTTGCAACTTGGGCATGCAACACGACTTGAAGCAACACATCACCGAGCTCCTCTCGAAGTGTACTCGGGCCTTTATCTATGGCCTCCAACATTTCGTAACATTCTTCTATTAGGTAGGGCTTTAGGGACTCGTGGGTCTGCTCTAGATCCCAAGGGCAGCCTCCGTTAGGGTCACGAAGTTTAGCTATAACCGAGACTAGTTTTTCGAATGTTTCGCCGGCTTTGCTCATGGTGCTGCAACGGTACCATCAGCTTCGAGGAACATCAAACTACGGCAATCGATTAATTCTCGACGGGAAATTGTTTTCTAAATTCGTCCAAACTTTCACTTTCGTTGCTCTAGGGCCTCTATCGGGTTATACCTGAGGCGATTAGTGGAGGGAGAGCGTATGCCAAAAGCAATTAGATTCGATCGAATCGGTGGACCGGAGGTCTTAAATTTTGTTGAAGTCGAAGTACCGGTACCTGCGGCCGGTGAAGCACAGATTCGGCATATGGCATGCGGCTTGAATCTTATCGATACGTATCATCGAAGCGGCTTATATCCTGTGCCGCTTCCTTCCGGTGTGGGGACGGAAGCAGCCGGAGTGGTGGAGGCAGTTGGTCCAGGCGTAACGATGTTTAAACCAGGTGATCGAGTTGCCTATGCAACCAGCACGCTTGGGGCATATTCTGAAGTTAGAAATGTCATTGCTGAGAGGTTAGTTCTTATCCCAGATGAACTTTCGTTTGAGCATGCCGCGGCTGTGACACTAAAGGGGATGACGGTTCAATACTTGGTTCGAAAGACCCATCCGGTCAAATCCGGCGAGAAGATCTTGTTTCACGCGGCTGCAGGTGGCGTCGGGCTAATAGCTTGCCAGTGGCTAAGATCGCTTGGCGCTATCGTAATCGGAACTGCGGGCTCGGATGAAAAGTGCGAATTGGCCAAGAGAAACGGTGCAGATTACTGCATCAATTATCGAAAGGAAAACTTCGTCGAAAAGGTGAAGCAACTAACTGATGGAGAAGGTGTGAATGTCGTTTATGACTCTGTGGGTAAGGACACTTTCGTAAATTCGCTCGACTGTCTTAAGCCAAGAGGTCTGATGGTAAGTTTTGGAAACGCTTCGGGGAAAGTTCCTCCAATTGAGCCGGTGCTACTCTCTCAAAAAGGGTCACTCTTTTTGACTCGTCCAACGTTATTTCATTACACCTCGACCCGGGAAGATTTGGAGACCACGGCCGGAGAGCTTTTTCAAATGGTAACAAGCAGCCGAATTAAGGTCACAGTTGAACAGCGCTACGCGTTAAAAGACGCGGTGCAGGCCCACAAAGATATCGAATCTAGAAAAACCATCGGCTCAACAGTGCTTTTACCGTATACTTTGATCTAAAAAGCTTGGTGAATCCTTGCTCTATGAGTTTCCCACCAACTAGAGCGAGCAAGCGAATATAAATCAACCACTGCGGCACCGGCTAGTAACAATTCTTTTGCCGCTGCCGCTGTTGTGGCGCCAGTCGTCACAACATCATCGATTAAAAGCACGCTTTTTCCTCTGATTGCTTTTGGGTCTACACTAAAGGCATCTCTAACATTTCTGATGCGCTTATCGTATTTTAGCTGAGCTTGGCGTGAGCGGTAACCTTGATGTTTTAGTGCAAACGGGCTTAGTGGGACAAGCAAATGTCTTGAAATTGGTCGCGCTAATTCCATACACTGATTAAATCCTCGCTTGATCAGAGCCCTTCTGGATGCGCTAATCGGAACAATTACGTCCCAATCGAGGAATGGGAAAAGGATTGAAGTGTGTTGGCTAAGTAATTCTCCCGCCAAGCGGGCCAAGCGTCGGCTGGGGGAGTACTTTACTGTATGGATGAAATTTCGGGATAGCGGATCTAGATCCCAGAGGTAGCGTTGGTATCTAAAGATCGGTGGAAATAACTTGCAAAGTGGACAGATCCCTTGATCTGGATCGAAAACCGGAAGAAAACACTGAATGCAGCGCATCTCTGCTTCATAAAGCATAGGCTTTGGCCGGCAGCGGGAGCAGAGGCACCCAGTTTTAAGCGTACGGTGGCAGACGATGCAATTTGCCGGGAATAATAGTGTTAATCCTGATTTTAAAGCCTCAAGTAAGATCATCCTAAGAAGTAATCGTATCAACTGCGGAAAAGTTGCCTTAAATTGCGATGACTGGGTTAAGGTAAGGTCTTAGAAGAGCAGTGATCGGCCACTCATCTCGCTAGGTTGCGTCAAACCGATCAATCGGAGAATTGTTGGTGCAACATCACAAAGTGCGCCACCATCGCGAAGTTTGCCCGGAGCATTGAAAAGAATCACCGGTACGGGATAAGTAGTATGAGACGTGTGAGGTTCCCCAGTGTTATAGTCAGTCATCTGCTCACAATTCCCATGGTCAGCGATAATTAGAGCTTGCCCATCCACCCGCTTTAATTCGGCCAGAATCTCCCCGAGACATGAGTCCACCGTTTCGACGGCCTTAATCGCGGCGTCCAATACCCCAGTGTGGCCAACCATGTCGCAGTTTGCAAAGTTAACGACAATCAAATCAAACTTACCCTCTTTGATTGCGTTGATTACGACATCTTTAACTGCAAATGCGCTCATTTCCGGCTTAAGATCGTAGGTCTTAACGTCACGAGGCGAGGGGATTAGAGAGCGTTCCTCCCCGGGATAAGCAACCTCATTACCGCCGTTAAAGAAATAGGTGACGTGGGGGTATTTCTCGGTCTCAGCCGTTCGAAGCTGCGTCAGTCCGCGTTTTGAAACGACTTCACCCAGATGGTTATTGATCTCTTCCGGCTCAAAAAGAAACGGCAGTCCGAACGTTTTGTCGTAATCCGTAAAGCAAACAACACGCGTCCGATCCACTAAGTTGTTAGCTCGAGTGAAATTAGAAAAGTTTGGCTGGGTCAGGGCAGAGACGATTTCACGCATCCGATCGGCGCGGAAGTTAAAAAAGATTAGAGAATCTTTGGATGCGATGGGAGTTGAATTAATAATATGCGGCTCGATAAACTCATCAGTGACAGAAGAGGCATAAGCCTTCGTCAGGCACTCAGAGGCAGATCCAAATTTTGGGCCGCTGCCCTCTGCAATGGCACGATAAGCTCGCTCGACACGTTCCCAACGCTTATCGCGATCCATCCCGAAGAACCTGCCGGAAACCGTGGCGATAAAACATTGGGGGTGTTCCGCGCAAAATTTTTCTAGCCGCTTTATATCGTTAATTGCGCTTTGCGGCGGGGTGTCTCTCCCGTCAGTTAAAACGTGTAGAGCGATCTTCTTAAAATCTTCCTTAATCAGGCAGGGTAGAAGTCCGTATAGGTGGTCCGTGTGCGAGTGTACGCCACCTTCGCTAAGTAGTCCGAGCACATGAACCGCATTGTCCCTTACGGCATTTTTCAGAAATGGTTCGAAAGGTTTAAAGTCGCTTAAGTTACCACGCTCAAATACTCGACCGATTTTAAGCAGCCATTGCTCGACCACCCTTCCTGCTCCGATATTTAAGTGACCGACCTCCGAATTTCCCATGCAACCTTCTGGTAATCCCACTCGCGTCCCATGAGTTATCAAAGTAGAATGGGGTGATGAGGCAAAGAGCAAATCGAGCACCGGCTTTTTTGCTAAGGCTACAGCGTTTGCCTTCGGATTTGGATTTAGGCCAAGCCCATCAAGTACGATAAGAACTGTGGGGCGTTTTGGCATGAGACCTTTCCTCCGTTAAGGGGTAGAAAGTGTAGGTGCTGGCTGATGAAATGAAGCGCTCACAGGCGGAGCCGTTGACGGCTCCTCCAAGGTAAATTTGCCCTCGCTCAATTGAGTCCAAACTCTAGCCGATTCTCTGTAGTCACTCAGTTGATTAAAGCAGCGACCCTTCAACACTAGAATGGAGCGGGTAATCTGCTCGTCACCGTCTAGTCCGAGTTGCTGAACAAGGGAACCTAGAGATGTAATCGCAGCGCTAGCTTGATCGTTCATGTTTAAGCTCAAATAGAGCTTTACTAATTCGATCTCCGCATCAATTCTGGCCTTTCCCTCAACCTGCTCACACCCCGAGCGAGCAACAGAAACAGCACGATCGGGTTGTCCCTCTGCGATCCACATGCGGGCAGCTTCCTCCCAGAATTGCGGATGATTACTTAGCTTGGAAGCCTTCAATAAGAGCCTAGTACTCTCTTCAAAATTCCCATCCTCTCTTTCGATCGTAGCCAATTGATGAATGGCGGGGACGTACTGCGCATGTGATTTAACAAAGCGACGAAGATCGTTTCGAAAAGTTGAACGATCAGCACGCATCTCAGCCAAAAGCTTCTTAAATTCTAAGCGCGCCATCACTTCATCTGCGTCATCCCCCGGATAACCAAGTCGAACCAAGGTGCGTTGATATTCCAGTGCGTCTTCGATGCGATCTAAACTTTCGGAGAGATCGCGCGCCATCTTAGCTGCTTTGGCGCTTGGTAGGTGGTATAAAATGAGAGCCAAGTTGTCGATCGCAGCGGTCTTGTTTCCAAGTGCTAAATTTAATTCTGCGCCACGAAAGAGAACTTCTAAATTCGAGGGATCTGACGCTCGGGCCGTATCGATTACTTTAAGAGCTTCGGCTAGCTCTCCCTTACCTTCTAAGCTACGAGAAAGCTCAACTCGAGCCACGATATCCTCGGGATCGCGATTTAGAATATTTCTCCACTCATTATCGGCAGATTGCCACTCCCCAAGTGCAAGTTTAGAGCGAGCTTTGAGCATCTGCTGGTACGAGATCTCACGCCGTCGACCGGCTTCTATCAGCTTACGTTCACGCCAAGCAGCCTTTAACTCACGGATGAAGGCGAAAAAGAAGGTGAAGACCACACCGAAACAAAACGTACTGAGTAAGATTATGGCCAATGGCGCGGAGAGTGAAGATTCTTTACCAAAACGAACGGTTACACTCTCTGGGTTTTGGTAAAATAGATAGGAAACTAAGGTCAATACAAATAAAGCTAGGAGTAGTTTATTGGCGCGACTTATCATGCGGCAGGATGATACGCACATCCTAGAAAATGAGCAAGCTTAGGCTGCTCAGCCGGCCCCGTAATTATACGCCCAGGGATTCGGTATTGCGTGAGCGTGACCACAAGCTTTCTAAATCGTAATGTGCTCTCACTGGTTCGTAAAAGACGTGTACGACGAGTTCCCCAAAATCAATCAAAATCCAATGTCCCTTTTCAAATCCCTCGATTGAGATTGGTTCAAGTCCAACTTTTTCAGCCGCTTCCAATACTCGATTCCCGATTCCTTGCACTTGGCGGTCTGAGCGGCCGCTAACCACGACGAAATAGTCGGCGATGTCACTCAAGTTTCGAACATCCAGAATCTCGAGCTCGAGACCCTTGGCGGCTTGGCATGCATCAGCAATTAACTCCTTAGCTACGACACTGGTCGCTTCAGCGCGAACCATCTCTGCAAGGTTTCCTTTCATACCTATGGGGTTTCCTCCAATATTGGTTGATTAAAGTACTGCGGACAGGAATAACTAAAAAATGCCTCAGCGATATTGAACGGTTGCAATCCGAGCAGCGAATGAAACTCAAGCGCGTGGTAAACCTCAAAGGTCATGCTCGATGCGACGCCCTCCTTTGGCAGGTTAGTTGGTGGAATCGGTGATTATGAAATTCTGGCGAGAAATTTGATTGAACAGTATTCAGGCCGAGATTTGCAAAAGGTACTAATGGCCCGTGGAAGCTACTCTTTTTATTGAGCGCCGAATTTAAATTTAGTGCCGTTCGAATCTCCTAAATAACACCATTAATGAGCTACGGTTCTAACTACCACTAAGGGAAAGCCCTTATGTTGATAATCGACCAAGCCTATTAAAACTATTATAGCAAACTTGTGACAACTCTACAATTTAGGAGTTTATGAGAGCGGAAAAGGTTTCAATAGTTTAGACGGGTTATGCCCCATTTTCTCGAAGTGCCTGAAAAAAGGTGGTTTTCAGCTGATCAATCCCTTCTCCGGTAACACTTGAAATGATTACAGTTTGATATCCGGCACTTTCGAACTCTCGCTTGGTATCTTCCAGCGCCTCTCTTCCTACCGTCTCAGCTTTTGTTATTACCACAATCTGTGGTCTTTGCCCGAGTTCTGCCGAAAAGCTCTTTAACTCACGGTTTATTAGTTCAAAGGCAATTTTTGGTTTAAGCGGCTCTCCATTTTCGTCAAGCTGATTCGGATCAATTAAGTGGGCCAGGACCCTCGTTCGCTCGATATGTTTTAAAAACTTAATGCCGAGCCCCTTTCCCTGATGAGCCCCAGGAATAAGTCCAGGCACATCTGCGACCACAAAGGAGTGTCCATGCACATCAACCACACCAAGATTCGGGGTAAGGGTTGTGAAAGGATAATCCGCGATTTTCGGACGTGCAGCGGAAATTCTAGATATTAGAGTGGATTTTCCGGCATTTGGAAAACCAATTAGTCCAACATCTGCAACCAGTTTTAAGGATAGTAAAAACTCACCGGACTCACCCTCTTCTCCAGGTTGGGCATGAGTTGGAGCTTGGTTAGTCGAGGTTTTAAAAAAGTTATTTCCCTTTCCGCCGCGACCACCCTTACATAATGTGAAGACTTTCTGGTCGTGATCGAGGTCAACCACTAACTCTTTCGACGGCATCCTCAAAACTTGGGTTCCAATCGGCAGGTGAATCTGCAGATCTTCCCCCGATCTACCGTCTTTGCAGCTACCTTCGCCCGGAGCTCCGCTTTGAGCTTCCCATTTTGCGTGGAATTTAAAATCTAAAAGGGTGTGTTTATTGCGATCGGCGATGAGAATCACCGAGCCGCCGGCCCCGCCATTTCCTCCATCGGGTCCACCGAATGGCACGTATTTCTCACGCCTAAAGTGCGAAGAGCCTTTCCCTCCTTTGCCGGCGAAAACCTCGATTGTGACTTCGTCGATGAATTTCATGGGCGAATAGCATTGTTAAGATTCTAAGTGGAAAACTATAAGGTCGCTGGACTTATGCCCTACGACTAGTGCAACCCAATCCTAAAAATTAAGCCCGGACTTACTGAGCTGGACTTACACTCACTGTGTGGCGTGAGCCCTGATGGTAGGCAACGACACCGTCAACGAGCGCAAATAGGGTGTGATCCTTTCCGATCCCAACATTTTTTCCTGGATGGTAGGTTGTGCCACGTTGACGGACCAGGATATTTCCTGCAAGCACATGCTCTCCACCAAATCGTTTCACACCAAGTCTTCTACCTCGACTATCTCTTCCGTTTCTCGAACTTCCGCCTGCTTTCTTGTGTGCCATATTTCACCTATAAGAATTCTTCGATCTCGACTAAGCGTTTATATTTTCTACCTGAAGGGTTGTAGTGTCCTGACGATGTCCCTGAGTCTTTGTGTATCCTTTGTTTTTCTTTTTAAATACCTCGACCTTCTTCGAACGACCGCACGATAGGATCTTGGCCTGAACCTCGGCTCCGCTCAAGAAGGGGGCTCCAATTTTTACATTCTCGCCCTCACCGGCAATCAAAACTTCCTTAAAGGAGACGGTCGAACCTTTGTCGGCACCATCTTTCGCTAAACAGCTGCTGACCGAAAAGGTCATCCCTGGGGTAAGCCTATATTGGCGACCCTCGATTTTAACAATTGCGAATTTCCCTGAGGTTGAAGACGCGTTCATAAATACCTGATATTACTTAAGTAACTAATTTAGCCCTAAGCCAAATGCAGCATGCATACCGTTTGCAGTTATAATATACTGAGGAGCGGTGTGCTACCGTCACACGCTTAAAGAAAGTTCTCACTAGCGTGGCGGGAGAGGATACTGGTATTCGTTTATAAAGGCAAGGCAGCGGGGCTGTAACGGTACCATTTTCTTAGGATTTGCGAGAAGTGAACGAGGACTTAAATAGTAAGCCAGCTAAACACTTAATAGCTTTAATCGAGGATGAGCCTTCGGTCCGTTCCGGACTCACCCTAAATTTAGAGCTCGAAGGTTTTAAGGTGAT
>CAZJXY010000116.1:0-9276 GCA_964549925.1 uncultured Bdellovibrionales bacterium
AAAACTAGTTTGGATAGATATCGCGCAAGAGGCGCTCCGTTCCTCTCGATTAATGCGAATAAGAAAGTTATTGACCTGACTCATTTGGAGCAGTCAGTTGAAGAAGGTCTAAGACGCGGCCTAACCCCAGTAGTAACCATCGATCCTAAAAATGTTTCGCTTCATTCTGGAAAACTTGGCGAAGCCTTTAATCTCGCCAAAGAGCTCGATGCTGATAAGTTGTTTCTGATAGGCGAGGTAGAAGGGATAAAATTAGGCGGAATTTTAAAAACTCACCTTACACTTTCAGATCTTAAGGACCTTATCGAAGAGAACGCCGATCTCAACTTAGAACACTCGGAGTTGGAAGCACTGCTGGCCGATTCCTCACAATTTGGCGGGGATGTGGTATTACTGGAAGCCAAAGCCGGAAATATTTTCCAAGAGATCTTCACCCATCGCGGATGCGGAACACTGCTGAGCTCGGACTATAAAAACAGTGTAAGACGTGCACGTTTAGAAGACACCCATGACATTAATATGCTGATCAAACCATTTGTAAAAACTGGAATGATCCTTCCGATTGATGAGGACAACATTGCCGGAGAGATTGAGTCATTCTATGTCTATACTGTAAACGACCAGATTGTCGCCGCGGCTAAACTAACCGACTATGGAGATGTTAGTGAGCTTGCAAAGATTGTAACTGTTCCGAGATATCAAGGGCGAGGAAGGGCGCGAAAACTGATCAACTATTTGACCAACAAGGCAAAAAGTGAGGGAAAACGTTCAGTCTTTTCGCTTAGTATCGCGCCAGTCATGTGGGAGCTATTTAAGGGGTTAGGGTTCAACGAGGAACCGAGAGAGTCGTTACCTGAAGCTTGGAAGGTAAAGTATGATTTCTCGAGACCATCGAAGGCATTTGTAAAGTCACTTTAGCATCCAGACCTAAAAGTTTCAGTCAGTGCTATTTTAATTCGAGACACTTGGAATTGTGCGCTAATTTGGGGACGATTTTGCAGAGCTGAGCGCTTTAAAACCCGCGCTCATTGCAATATCAAACTTAGGCCATCGAGATTAAATTCACCTTGGCCTTGAATTGGGACCAGTGTCAAGTTAATTAGCGGCTGATCTAATAATCTATTACTAATTTGTACCTCTCTCTTCTCGCTTCCACTGACGTCGGCATTCAAAGTGAATCCAGCTTGTTCATTACTGTTGGTACGGTACTGACCTACAATACCTTGAAAAACCGGTAGTTCGAATTTAAGAGTGCGTGCCTTAACTGGCGGCTCGAAATGAATATCTACTCCAGCGCTATCGAATGGAATCCTTGCTTCAAGCTTATACGGCGGTCCAAGTTTAATCTCCTTCTTAGCAGGGTAAAAGAGTTCCTGTAGGGCGGTCGCACTTATTTCGCAGCCTCTCAAATTCAATCTTAATATCGATCGCATTCTCTCAAGATTCCAAATTTCTGCTCGGCTAACCCTCCAAACATCATTGAGGCATTCTCTCAAAGTCGGATCGACAAATTTGTTTTCGTTGCTAGCTAACGACTGCAGATAATCTGCACGTACGATGCGACGGTAATGTCCTACTCTTGATGGAAAATCCTTGCGGATGGGAAGCCGGGCCAGAAATGGATCGGTAAGCGCATACGTATCAATTACCGTCACCCGAGGTCCGACAAAATATCCAAATATGCCAACGGCATTTTGAACCCACAACTTTTGGTTTGAATCCTTAACATGCAAGGCAAGCGGGAGCATTCTCTCCCTAAGCTCTCCATTGCGCGATAGAACCGGTATTAAACCAAGTCCCTGGTAATAATAAGAGCGTTCATCAGTTATTCCTTTAGCCTCGAAGAAGGTGGCTTGATTAAAGGCATAGTGAGGGCCAGTGCGTAACGGCGTGCGCGGGTTGACTGCGCCGATAACAAGAAGAATTGTCGCAACCCACGCAGTCGAAAGCACAGATCGGCTCTGAAACTTGGTCATGACTAATAGAGCTGTGAAAAATGAAACAGCAAAAAATCGACCTGACATAAAATCGCCGCCGATAGCTACGATATAAAGAATATGGAGCAGAATGCCCAGAGACCACAGCCTGAGCCTATTTGCAGTCATCGCGCTAGACACCACGGCTAGTAAGATCACGACCCAGCTTATGCAATCATGTGAAATGGACTCAAATAGATAATTAAGCCCTTGTGAAAATAGGTCGGCGCGACTCAGCCCAGTTCCAAGCTTCGCATAGGCAGTGTTTGGGAAAAGAGAACCATAGTAGATCAGCGAAAAGATCTCCCAAGCGATGAAAGGTAACATTCCGATAGCTAGGCGCAGTATTGCAAACCTGACACCGGCATTAAAAAACACTCCGAGCAGAGTTGGAAAAATTATAAGTACGGCGTCTAGTCGGGTGAGTAGTACTAAAGCGCTTAAGAAACCAATCTTTAACAGATTGCCGGAATTAGGCTTCTCAGTTAGTGAGTGCGCAAATGTCAGTGCGATCAGGAGGTTCAACAATGGATTTTCAAGTCCCGAGGTTGAGAAATCAATAAAAGCTCGCGAACCCACAAGTCCGACTGAAATTATTAATAAGACCTCGTGCTGTTTGACATTTCGCAGCAGGACCCAAACCGCTAGCAGGCTGCAACCTATGCTCAACGCTAACGCGGAAAAGTAAAGTTCAGTCCCGAGCAATCGCGCGAAGATGAGTAAGATAGCCCAGAGCGGGTGAGTGAAACTCTGCACTCGTTCATCGACATTCCACCTAAGGCCATAGCCTTGGATGAAGTTCTCTACACTTCGAAAGGTTATAAATGCATCGTCGCAGATCCAAGCAGTGTATATCAGGGTTAATCCAAAAATGGCTAACACTGTATAACATGCTAGATGGCTGGGCTTGGAGTTATTCACAGAATAACGACATACTAGTGGAAAAAATGCGATTGGAAAAGCAATCAGAAATTACACCTATTGGCACGCGTTCTTGAGCAGTCCGGATATCGGGTGAGCTAGGCTAACGCTAGCGTCTGGGCTTAATTAGTTCGGTTGTGGGGGTTGCGTTCAGAACTTCCCTCGATGCTACTTCGATGTCATCTTTATAAAAGATCCTATTTCCGACTAATTTTAGGGTAGCCACCTCACCATCGCCAAGCACCAAGTCCCCATTAGCGCGACATAGCCGACTAAATTGGTCGCCATTCTGGGATTCCCATCGTAGCCCGATCATTCTTCGTGAACTTAAGGTAAGAGGACCTTCCACATTTATTAGAGTCCTACTCTGGATCGTTTCTGCAAGGCGCTCTAATCCAACAAAATCCAAAACGGAACTCAATTTGTTGCGAAAATTATCAAGCGAGCCAACTGCTTTTGGAGAACCGTCAAGGTTTAAGACAAGTCGCTCATTTACAACTTCAAGCGGAACTCTCCGCGGAGCTACCGGCACCGCTGTGTTTTGGCCCTCCGCAAGGGCATTTCTGATTAGCCGCTGCTTTGTGCTCTCATTACGCTCAGGATCTGGTTCTTCCATCGCGGCGCCGACAGAGTACGGAATCTTTGGCCACCTAGGAGGCCGACCTGTAGGGCTATCAAGCTTGGGTAAGGGAACTGCTTCAAAACTTGTGTCGTCCGAACTTGGCCGCTCTCTTTCGCGACCTGCCCCGAATTGTTGAGTCATATATATTTCCCCCGAGAGCTGAAACTACCATCCGGTTCAGGCCGGTTCAATGACATTTTTGGGGTCTAACCGAGTCGAGATTGAATATAAGCACTAACTTCTATAATCTGCATTCTCGCTGACATACTCGTGGGTCAGATCTGCGCCCCAAACCGTGGCTTGGGCTGCGCCGCAATTCAAATTAATCTGAATTTTAACCGAACGCTGATGCCGAGGATATTTCACCGGCGGCTGAAACATCCCACCATCTTTTGGAGTCTCCGAAGAGTATAGCTCGGCGCCTTTTAAATATTCGCCCAGCCGCTTTTCCTTCTCGCGAGAGAGCGCAAAAAAGCCGTCTTTAAATATCTCATCATCTCCAATCTTAATCGTAGCGCTGCGGAGATCGACCTTAAGACCGTTATTGCCGATGCAGCTTCCTATTGCAGAAAGAATTCTACCAAAATTCGGATCGTTTCCGGCGATTGCCGTCTTTACAAGCGGTGAGTTCACCAGAGCTTTTCCGATCTTTCGTGCAACTTCACTACTTGGTGCGCCGGTTATCGCCACATCAATAACGTGATGGACGCCTTCACCGTTTCGTACGATATCCCGGGCAAGCCCTGTACAAACTAAAGCGAGAGCCTCGGCAAATTGGTCAGTTGGAACCCCCTTAATTTTATTGGACGAGAGGCAAAAGACAGAGTCCGAGGTGCTTTGATCCGAGTCAATCGAGATTGAATTAAAACTCTGCGAGACAGCAAATTTTAGTGTGGAGTTTAGCTCCTCGCGCGGAATGTCAATATCAGTGAGGATAAAGACAAGCATAGTAGCGAGGTTTGGTTCGATCATTCCCGCTCCTTTTGCGATCGCTACAATTGATCCAACCGTTCCATCTTTTGCTTGAACTTCCGCTCTCCGAATCTTCGGATAAAGATCGGTGGTCATGATTGCGCGGGCAGCCGGAAAGATTGATTTAGACTGCAAAGCATTCAAGGCAGTTGGAAGAGCAGAAAGCATCTCGCTGACAGGTAAGCTCCAGCCGATCACCCCGGTTGATGCTGGGAAAATCTCATCCTGCGAGCACTTTAGAGCCTTAGCAACGAAGGCACAGATAGCTTCGGCATCATCCACACCGCTGCGTACACCAACATTTGAAATTTTGTTGTTGATTACAATCCCGCGCACGGTCTCGGCCGAAAGACGCTCTCTTCCAACTACCACTGGTGCGCCCGGAAAAGCATTGCTAGTAAACATGGCGCTGAAAGTCGGAGTAGATTCATCCGCCGCGATGACGGTGAGATTCATCTTAACTTCTTTAGTAAATTCCTTGGGCGTAAAGCTAAAGGACGTGGTTCCGATCTTAAATCCAGATGGCAGCAAGGCTTCTTCTTCCAGCCAAGCTGTGTACTGATCTTCACTATTACACTCAGGAATATTGCGTATCTTATACGCCTCAGATCTGTTCATGCTATATTTCTCCACACCTTGTTAAGCGGACCCTTGGGCCAATTTCTCACAAACTTTTGGATTCAGTAAGAAAAGAAAGAGCGCAGCGGTAGCTGGCAAGCGGTTATGTGCCTGTCTAAATACTCGGGAATTCGGACCGTCTAGAACCTCAGCACTAATCTCTTCATCTCTATGTGCCGGCAGGCAGTGAAGTACAATCGCTTTAGGATTTGCAAGAGCGAGAAGCTCGCGGTTTAGCTGGTAAGGAGCCAATGGAGCAAGTCGATCACTCTCCTCTGACTCATCGCCCATAGAGGCCCAGACATCGGTGTATAAAACATCAGCCGAACGAGCCGCATCGCGTGGATTGGCCATTACACTAACGGAGCCGCCAGATTGCGTTGCAATCTCCGATGCCAGGGATAAAATTTTCGACTCAGGAGGATATCCCTTCGGGCATGCGGCAACGATATGTAGTCCGGCCATAGCCCCTGAGATCATCAAGGAGTGGCAGACATTGTTCCCGTCACCTAGGTAGACCAACTTCTTCCCTTTAATTTCATGACCCCACTCTTGGTAGATAGTAAGGAGGTCAGCTAGGGATTGAAGTGGATGGTAGAGCTCGGAAAGTCCATTAACTATCGGCATAGTATTGGCTTCAGCGAAGCCCTCTAATGTTTTATGCTGAAAAACTCTTCCCATAAGCAGATGTATGTATCCGCAGAGGACTCGGGCACTATCCTCAGCACTCTCTCCGCGCGAGAGTTGAAGCTCCTGTGACTTTAATTGTACTGGGTGTGCCCCCAAATTAATGCAAGCCATCTCCGAAGAGACTCTAGTTCGAAGCGAGGGCTTCTCGAATAGTAGCCCGATTCCATGGCCCTTTAGCGCCTCCGCAGCCACAAGCGGATTCTTGGACAACGTTAGGGCTGCGTTTAAGACTAGCTGCTGTTCTTTGATCGTAAGATCATCATCACGTAAAAAATGTCTAACCATTATTTGGTCTCCTTCTGTTCAGCCTTTAGATCGGCTTTTATCATCGTTCCTATTCCCTCTGGGGTAAAAATCTCTAAAAGCACAGCGTGCTCTTGGCGTCCATCTAGAATATGGGCATGCGGAACACCAGCTTTAATCGCTCCCATAATTGCCTCGACTTTTGGAATCATTCCGGCTGTAAGCTTACCAGTCGAAATCAGGCGGATTAGGCCGTGAGTATCGATCTCCGAAATCAGGGAGTCTTTATCACCGAAACTCTCATATAGACCCTCGACGTTAGTAAGGACGATTAACTTTTTCGCTCCTACGGCCGCGGCGATTTTTCCGGCGGCGATATCGGCATTAATATTGAAAATCTGCCCATTACTATCGACACCCAGGCCGGCGATCACCGGAATGTAATTTTCTTTCAATAAATGCTCAATCGGAGCTGTGTTAATCGACTGAATGGCGCCCACAAATCCGAGGTCCGGATCTTTCATCGTGACTTTGATCATGCTGTCATCAATACCGCTTAGTCCCACAGCCTTGGTGCCGACTTTATTAAGCAATGAGACGATAAGAGTGTTAATCTTCCCCATCATCACCATCGCGGTCATCTCTAAAGTGGCTTCATCTGTGACTCTCTGACCTTCAATAAACTTGGGTTCCTTGCCTAAAGTTTTTAGCGCCTTTGTGATTTGCGGACCACCTCCGTGTACCAAAACAACTTGAATACCGACCGACTTTAGAAAACTAAGGTCCTCAGCCAATTTCTCAGCAGCGACTAAATCTTCGAACAGCTCTCCGCCAACCTTGATGCAAACGCGACTCCCCGCAAATTTCCTGATAAACGGCAGGGCTTCAATTAAGATCTCTGATTTGCTTTGAGTTTTACCTAGTTCACGTGACATGAGTTAAAAATCTCCGCGAATAACTTAAGGATAGAATCCGACTCTAGGGATTCCAAGAGTCTCTTCAAATCCAAAAAGCAAGTTAAAATTTTGCAGCGCCTGCCCGGCGGCTCCTTTGACTAAATTATCGATCACGGCTGTAACGGTTACTCGACCAAGCCTGGAGTCAAAGTGCGAGTGAATATAGATATTGTTAGAACCCCTAACCATCTTGGTGTTTGGAGGAGTTTGAGTAAGTCCAACAAATGGTGCGGATTGGTAAAAATCTCGGAAGCATTCGCTAACCGATTCGGCGCTCGCTCCCGTGGTAGCCTTGGCGCTTAATGTGGCGTGTATTCCGCGATCAATCGGAACAACATGTGGGATAAAGCTTACTGTGACATCTCGTGCCGCGACTTCACCGAGAGTTTGCTCGATTTCCGGAACATGCTGGTGAACTCCTATTTTATAGGCATAAACATTCTCGTTTGCATGAGAAAAGTGGAGATTTTCTGACAAGCCTTTGCCGGCTCCTGAGGCTCCCGAAACGCAGCTTGCAACGATCTCCGGTTCAATCAACCCTTCCTTCAATAATGGAGCGATTCCTAAGCTGATAGCCGTAGCATAGCATCCGGGGTTTGCGACTTTGGTTGCTTTAGAGATTTTTGCGCCAAAGATTTCGGGTAGCCCATACTGCCACTTATCAAGCTGTTCGGGCAGTAAGTGCTCCTTTCCCTGCCACTTTAGATAAGTTGCAGCATCCTTCAATCGGAAATCATTCCCCAGATCAATTATCTTAAGATTCGATTTGAGTTCTTTTACGAATTTGGTGGACTCACCGTGAGGCAGTGCTAGAAATATTAGATCGCACTCGCTTACAGCAGAGTGAGCATCCTTTTCAGAAAACAGCTTCATGCCAGGGTAGGCCAGAGCCAGATGTGGAAGTGCGCTCGCAAATTCAGCTCCAGCCATCGAATGAGCGCTGGCAAACACGAGCTCCATACCTGGGTGGGTGGAAACGAGTCGAAGCAGCTCACTTCCAGTGTATCCAGACGCTCCTACGATCCCAATTCGCTTCTTTTCTATCTTCATACTATCGATCGTATGATCGGGTAAGAAGCGCGCTAAGGTCAATCAAAGACCAGGTCTTTTTGTCTAAAATCGGACAAATATGTTTTATTTTTGTTAGACCAACGACAAAACTGAGGAACTCAACCCGATTTTTCGTTCAAATTGGTTAATTTTGACACGCTTTTGCCCACAGTCTTGATCCCTCTGGGCGGCATCTTATCTCTGTGTTTTAATTGTATCTCAGGTTTCCATAATTTTTGGTCCGAGTTAAATGAAGCCCTGGCTTCGGTTTCTATATTTGATTCTCTTTGTCTCACTGGCGCTGATTCCGGCGCTTTTTGTTTTACATGAATTGAACAGTTCATCTTTACAGGCATACTTCCTTAGCAAGATAGCCAGTGATCTTGATTATCGGGTGGATAAGGGGCCTGACCCCGAGCCATATCCCTCGGCTAATGGGCCCTATGATCAGCGGCTTGGATACAGATTTATCCCGGAATTTACCGCAAGACTGAAAGACGCCGGATATATAGTCTCCTCTCAGGCAAGAGTTTCAGATTCAATGAGATACCTCTCTGAGTTGGGACTCTTTCCAGTGTATCGAGAAAAGTCGGCCGGTGGAATTGAGGTGTTTGATGCCTTGGATGACGACATTTACTCGGTGACTTTTCCATCGAGGGTTTTTCTTAGCTTTGAGGAGATTCCGAATATCATAGTTCAAACTTTATTGTTTATCGAAAATAGGGAACTTCTCACACCGGGATTTCCGACTCGAAATCCTGCATTCGAGTGGCGTCGGTTTTCGAGAGCCGTGATCGATCTAGGGATAAAATTCGCCAAAGAAGATCATAACGTGCCCGGAGGGAGTACTCTTGCCACTCAAATTGAGAAATATCGGCATTCGGAAGCTGGTTTGACCGGTAAGCCAGTGGAGAAGCTAAAACAGATGGCAACCGCCTCTGTTCGAGCTTATCTAGATGGTGAGAACACCGAATCCGCCCGTAAGCGTATCGTTCGCGATTATATCAATTCGATGCCCCTAGCTGCGATCCCGAACTATGGTGAAGTGAACGGACTCGGAGATGGGCTTTGGGCGTGGTACGACAACGACTTGGCTGCGGTTAGCGCAGCCCTAAATCACGAGATTAACGAAGAGAACCGAGTTGCCCTAAAACAGAAGGCTGCCGCGTATAAGCAGGTACTGAGTATGTTCATTTCTCAGCGTCGACCATCCTATTTTTTGAGAGAC
>CAZJXY010000117.1:0-9209 GCA_964549925.1 uncultured Bdellovibrionales bacterium
ACCTAGCGCTTCGATACTTATGAAAGTCTTTTGCTTTGGTTTCACAGAAAAGCGATGAATGTGCTTTTGAGTGCCGGTCTGACTTACGCTGTAAGAATCCTCTTTGACTACCACTAGTCCGATGTTTTCCAAAATAGGAAGTGCTCGACTAAGTGTAATTTGGCTGAGACTATACACCGTGAGGTCAAAAGTTCCGCCTTCAGCTCCGGCGCTTATTCCGATGGCCACAGGACTGCCCGAGCTTATCTGTTCAAGGTGTAAAATATCAGTGAGACAACGATCAGGATCATTGGCTGCTTGGTAGCTCTCAGCAAAGGCGTCTCGATATCTTAACCAGACGTCATCGTGACTATCAAAAGCATCGGAGCAAGAGATCACTTCTCGTAGCTTTAAACGCCACGATTGGGTTAAGACAATTAGTTCTTGCTCGATTTTTTCGGTCGCCAAAGATTTTATCTCTGAGTCCTTCAAAGCGATGTGAAAATACATCACAGCCACAGGGCGAGCAGTTTGAGCAAGGCGGTACTCACTTGATCCTGGAGTAATCCCAAAAATACTCTCAAGGTACCCCTGTATCCGATCTTTGATTCGCTCGTTAAAATGATCATAGCCCATCATCACAACGACGGAGAGTCCGCGCCCTGATCGATCCAGACGGACTCTGGCAACCGTGTCGGACGCTCGGTGCAGATTTGTGATCAGGTGGATGTTTTCCCTAATATCGTCCAGATCTGAGGCGAAGATCATTTCACGCGGCATGCCGTCGATCACATTGAACACAGCCTTGTAGTCAAACGAATTCGGGATCAAATTATCGACTTCAATCATGCGCTGCAGCTTTTGGCGTATTAGTGGAATCTCTGAGGTAGATTGTCTCAAGGCATGAAAGGTAAAAAGTCCGACTATCGATAGAATGCCGCTTAAAATGCCGTCGTTTGAAAATTGTCTGACTATAATATGGTCGAGCCGCTCTTTGCGGTGAATCGGACTGAGGAGCGTTAATTTAGAATAGGCCAAGAGATTGGGACTCTCAAGCAAGGCCGAGATATCGGAAAGCGCCTCCTCTCCCAGTTCAGCGCGATCCCGTGTCAGCGATCGAAACAAGCCAAGTTCCATTGAACTCTTCCTGGCCAGCTCTCCGGATTTGACGTTCCACTGCGAAACCCCGAAAAATACAAACCCGCTATCTGAGATCCAGCGTAGAAACTCGGCAACTTCTTTTCTTTCGGAGCTTGAAAATCCTTGAACGCTTGGAATCTGCTCAAGTAATCGGGATGCAGTTTGAACCTGAGCTAGCATTGACGGAAAATCATCGGTTACCGCAACTACATCTGCCAATGTCTCCCCGAGATGAATCCGCAGAAGTTCGTGTTGGGCTTCCGGAACACTCTCTAACTCAAGCAGAGAAAGAGATGCCCGCCGGCCGTTGGAAAGAGTAAGAATGGGGTGAAGAAAAAGTTGGCTGGTCAGTTTTAAACGATCGAGCGCCAGCACCAAGGAATTGATGATGAACGGACGATCGCTTAGAACCACACATAAGTATGTGGCGTCCTTCTCCTGGAGTGGTCGTATTACCGGCCCGCCAGGCGAGGATGTAAAACTGTTAAGCACCTCCTCACAAAAGCGCGTAAGTCTGCTAAGGTCTTCAACTGACTTTCGGTTAATAAACTCGGCTGGAGCCTGCGAAAAGACAGCCAGAGCTAGCTCACTGCTTAGGATCTCCGCCTTAACTTTGTCACTACCCTTGCCCTGCTTGGACAGGATTTCTGCCAACTCTTTGACTTTCGGAGGAGAGGCAACGGGCTGGTAGGTTGACTGAGATGATGAGTTCATTTATCCACCTGATGTAAGTTCAACTTAAGGCCTTTAAAACCGAGCTGAGTATAGACCATTAGAGCATGGCAACAAAGCCTAGTGATATAAATAGATTAGGCAATAAAACCAGGAAAATTGACGTGGTCGGCTGCGATTTAGCCAAATGGTTCAACTGCGCAAACTTTATCGACAGATACTGTTAGGAACTGTACAGCTTTGTGCAAATCTTCCGCGATTTTAGCAATAATTGAGGGAATCCCATAGCGCTCGTCAAATTGGGCCAAAATTTAGGTGAAAAGATTTCAGACACTTGGCTAGGATTTTTGGCAACCTGTCAATAAAATCACCTTTCCTGAATCTGTGGCACAGCGCTTGCCATATATATGACACATCCAGTGCTTCACTTGGTTGTTACATCAAGCCTTTGGCTAGATGGTTTTGGGGATAAGGTTTTCGAGGTTGTTCCAATCATATCCCGTTCGCTCGGAAGCACTAGATAGCGGTAATAAAGGATAGGTTTTTAAGAGCACGGAGAGCTTGTCATGCACATGAGTGTAGCGGATTGTTCGCCGCTTGGTATCACTTCTTTCGATCGTCCTCAGCTTAAAATCGAATCAGATTCAGCCCAGAACACCACTGTCGGGATTTCTTCCACAGCGGTGAGCTTCTGCGGAATGCTGAGTAGCTCACCCAATATGCAGCGTACTTTCGATATCGTGAAGCGCATAGCAGCGACCAATACTACTGTGTTGGTATTGGGAGAGAGCGGCACGGGCAAGGAATTAATCGCTCAGGCGGTTCATACTTTGAGCGGACGCAAGGGAAAACTGGTGCCTGTAAACTGTGGCGCTATCCCAGAAGAGATACTCGAAAGTGAACTCTTCGGGCACGAGAAGGGAGCTTTTACCGGGGCGATCGCTTCGCGTATCGGCCGATTCCAAATGGCAGATGGCGGAACGATCTTTTTGGATGAGATCGGAGAGATGAGTCCAAAGCTTCAGGTTAAGCTTCTGCGGGTTCTGCAGGAAAGAAAAGTTGAACCTGTCGGATCAACTAGGACAATAGACATTGATGTAAGAGTCATTGCCGCTACCAATAAGGATTTGCGGGAAGAGGTAAAAGCCGGTCGTTTTCGAGAAGATCTTTACTATCGACTGCAAGTGGTACCGATTGAATTGGCGCCACTTAGAGATCGCGGAAACGATATTCTCGTTCTAGCTCAACATTTCGCTAGGCGCTTTGGGACTCAGATCGGGGTGGAAAATATTGGTTTTTCACCTGCCGTAAAAGCGAGTTTATTATCCTATCGTTGGCCGGGAAACGTGCGTGAATTGGAGAATTTAATCGAGCGTATGGTTATCTTGAGCGATGGAAAGGAAATTAACGAAACTGACCTTCCAGATTATCTAAATCAGTCAATGCCGCTGACCGAGCTAAATATCGTCTCATCGATTCATGAGATGCCGGGAGATGGTTTGGATTTTAATATTCTGGTGGATAATTTCGAGTCAAAGCTAATTACCATGGCACTAGCTAAGACTAAAGGCAACAAGAAGGCAGCCGCTAAATTACTAAACCTAAATCGCACCACCTTGGTGGAGAAGATAAAAAAGAAGCGCTTAACCGCGTCAATTGAGATCGTACGAGAAGGGGCGGAAGAGTAGAATCGATCCTCTTGGGGCTGATTGAGTTATGTCTAAAATCAGATTCAGTGTTTACAAAAGTTTGCAGCTGCTAGTCGCGGCGCTTATTTGTGCTACGTGTTTTGCTCAGCACCCCTCGGAGGTTCAAATGCTTACCGCAGCTAATCAGCATTTTGAAGCTCTAGTTGCTAATCAAAAACTTCCCGAACGCAGAGAAACAATCGAGTCGGCAGCAGCTGCTGCGAGAAGTGCTTGGGCACTTTCCTTGCCGGAGATAGCTAGGGCGGAGTTTGATCTTGCCCTTCGCTTGGGCGGAGAGAACAAACTTGATCCCGTAGACCGTGCCAGAATTTTATTTTCACGAGGGATAATCGAGTTTCAGGAGGGGAAGCCTGAACTTGCTGCTCTCTTCTCTGAAAGGGCCTATAACGACCTGGAGATAGCTGGTCCGTTACGTAGTCAGGTGCTCTCATTGTGGGGAGAGAGTCTATTCAAGATGGAGAACTATTCCGCGGCCGAGGAGAAGTACACTCAAGCGATTGAGGAGTCTGAAGCAAGCGATCTAAGCGACTTACATTTTCTTCTAGGCCGGTGCCTATTAAAGCTAGGCCGATTCCGAGAAAGCCGGGAGCACTTTGAAGCCATTTCGATCAACGATCAACGCAGTCCCGAGGCAATCAGGGAATTGGCCCGGTTGGCTCTAGATGACGGAGATCCGGAGGCGGTAATATTCTGGTTGAGTAAGGGGCGCGAGCTATATGAAAATAACTTCGTCGATAGTTGGGTAGATTACGCACTGGTGCGAGCTGCTACGCAAAATGGGGATAAGGAGCTTGTGCGCAAGGTCCGTTCAAACGCCCGGCAGCGATTCGCTCCGTCCGATAGTTGGTTAGTCTTGCTTGAAGCCACAGCAGAAAATTTTGAGTGGAATGGCAATAGATCTGAGAGGGTAAGATCGAGCCAAGACACTGATACAGAAGTTGCCAAAAAATCAAATGAATTATTAGTAGAGCCAAACCCAGTCGATTCAGCTGACCAGGTCATGGGTAGCTACGGTTCTGTCGAGGGAGGTGCAGATCAGTGACCAACCGAGTGGCAGACAAATCCGAGATTTTTGACGCCAAGCTTTTGGAGGGTGCGTTTGAGCGCTTCAATCAGGCCAGTCTCAAACTAGAATCTCGGTACGAATCTCTGCGTAAGGAGGCTGAGGAGCTACGTCGGCAACTTAAGCTCAAAGAGGAGGAGATCAAGCGCAATCAGAAGCTGGCTACCTTGGGTGAAACCGCAGCGGCTCTGGCTCACGAGGTTAGAAATCCTCTTGGAGCGATCAAACTTTTCATCTCACTTCTCAAGGAAGAATTGCTGGAGAAGCCAAAGGCATTGGAAATTATCGCTCACGTTGAGCGCAGTGTGGAAAACTTGGATTCGGTCGTTACGAACATTCTACAGTTTGCACAAGACTCATGCCTAATGATGTCTCCTATGAATCTGCACGCCTTGATCGAGGCTGAACTAGCAAGCATGAGATTACTCTGCCGGGGAAGGGAGATTGGATTCAGTAGGATGCTTTCCGCTAATCCATTCATAATTGGCAACGAGGAGTCTCTTCGGCAGGGGATTCATAATCTCCTACTAAACGCTACGCAAGTCCTTCGGAATCGCGGAGAAATCTCAGTTACCACGGCCGATTCCAAGGATAGCGCCGGTCGTGAAGGTGTGTTGTTGCAGATTAGCGACAACGGTCCGGGAATTCCGCGGGAATTACTAGATAAGATCTTTGATCCGTTTGTTACAGGCAGAAAGGAAGGTACTGGGTTAGGATTGGCGATTGTGAGGAAGATAGTCCTCAAACATGCTGGTCAAATCTCGGCAACTAATGATCGTGGTGCCAAATTCACGATCTTTTTGCCCCGTAAAGCGGTATTAGAGCGCAGTGACGAAGGTTTACAGTGAGTTAGCCGTTAGAGGAAATTATGAAGGATGCGAAGATATTGGCGGTAGATGATGATGAGCAGATGCAGCTTGCACTGAACGCAGCGCTAAGTCGTGCCGGTGCCCAAGTTACAATCGCTGGGAATGGTCGTCAGGCGCTGGAGATGCTCTCCAGCGAATCATTTGATTTACTTATTTCAGATCAGCGCATGCCAGAAATGGATGGGCAAGAGCTACTTCAAACCTTAACTGGTCAGGGAAGTCGCATCCCGGTAGTTATGATCACAGCACACGGTACGATAGATCAGGCCGTGAAAGCGATGCAGCTTGGAGCCGCTGATTTCATCACCAAACCATTCTCCTCAGAAGATCTAATCAACGTGGTGAAAAGAGTCTTAAGTCCGGAGAGTAAGGCTTTCCGTGAGCAGACCAAGAGAGAGGGGTCTCGAAAAGAGGCGGTGATTGTGACCAATGATCCACACATGATTAGAGTGCTTGAGGTAGCTGAAGCTGTGGCAAAGAGCGACGCCACGGTGTTGGTACAAGGAGAATCTGGGACGGGTAAGGAGTTAGTCGCTAGATTGATCCACACTGCGAGCCCCCGGGCTAAACAACCATTTATTGCCGTAAACTGTGCGGCCTTACCGGAGAATCTGCTTGAGAGTGAACTATTTGGACATGAGAAGGGAGCATTTACTGGAGCACAGCAGCGAAAGCCCGGAAAGTTTGAGCTTGCTCATGGCGGCACCATTCTACTGGATGAAATTTCAGAGATGGATCTAGCTCTGCAGGCAAAATTATTGCGTGTGTTGCAGGAAAGAGAAGTAGACAGAGTTGGCGGCCGCGATCCGATTAGTGTCGACGTTAGAGTTGTGGCAACAACTAATAGAAATCTAGAGGAGATGGTAAAACAGGGGAAATTTAGGGCAGACCTGTTCTATCGCCTAAACGTAATCCCGCTAACCCTTCCTGCATTGAGAGATCGAAAAGGGGATATTAAGCTATTGCTAGAGCATTTCATGCGCAGATATCTGGGAGAAAAGGCACAAGTTATACCGACGGATGTTTTGACTGAGCTTGAAAATCATCCATGGCCCGGCAACATTAGAGAGTTACAGAACGCGGTAAATCGGGCGGCCATACTGTCGGCAGGAAATGAGCCGGAAAAGGGACATTTTCTCTTAAAGGCTGGTGGTGTTGAGCTAGGTCCTAAACCGCTTGCCGCGGCTGTTGAGAGAGTCTCTGAATCGAGTGAGCTCTCGACCGATGGGCCGTTAGTTATCAAAGCTGGAACCACGGTCTCTGAGATGGAAAGAGCGTTGATCCTGGAAACTCTGCGAGTTAACGGAAATAATAGAACCGAAACTGCTAAGGCTCTGGGAATCAGTATCCGCACTCTGCGTAATAAGCTGCACGAGTATGGGGTGTCTAAAGGCGAATAAGCTCTCGGTTCCGAATTCCGGTGACCCCCGTAAAGATTGAACTGATAGAATTTGGGGCAATTTCTGCCGGCTCAGTCCGTGGTGGCTTTCACTGATGTCATTAATTCTAGTGAAATCAAGATCGATTTGCCAGTAACCTATGGCACGATTTCTGAATGGTGTTTTATTGATCGTGTGCGTCAATTATACCCGACTGGTGCTTACAAATGTTTGGTGGAATTCGCTCCTTTGGCTCGAAGATAGTAGATCGAGTTGAAAACTTTGCCACTAGCTCGACGGTGCGGGACCTTGGGCAATTTGCGGCGCGTCGCTTAATCTTGGGAGACGCAGCCGGTCCGCTTTTCCCAGACGCTGCGAAGGTTACCTTATCAAATCAGGCACTGCGTCGAGTTGCCTCGGTGACTGATATCCCCTTGGTTGAAAAGCTCGCGGGAGTCGAAGGTGGTTTCGACAAAGAGCCAGTCCCAACAGACTCAATCTTTTATCCGGGTGCAACTGTCTCTGGGGATTTTGGTCGCGGATATTTCTCAACCGAGGAAGGATTGGGGGGAACATACGAAAAGCTGCCCGGAGGACAGGTAAAATTTAGAATTGATGGCTTTTCCGGGTATATAATTCCGGGGGGAAAGGCTTTTGCTTATAACGCCGAGACTGGAGAGACCTACAAGATGCAGATTGAGGCTAAAGACGGAAAGTACAGCTTTACTGAGATTGAGCAGTTTAAGGGCGATGAATTTATTCCAAGCAGCGATGATCAACCTCTAATTGATGAAGGAAAGGCACTGAATGTCGACTTTAGATATGGAAAAGACGGCTTGTTTAACGTCGAGGTGAGAGACAATAGTGGAGC
The DNA here is from genome assembly GCA_964549925.1 of uncultured Bdellovibrionales bacterium. Lineage (GTDB taxonomy): Bacteria > Bdellovibrionota_C > UBA2361 > UBA2361 > J135 > CAZJXY01. Next base: position 7,683 of record CAZJXY010000117.1, read on the forward strand.
GATAGAGTATTCGGGACGCGGATTTCTTGATCGACGTGGACACTACCTACTTGCGCTCAGTAATGGAACGACAATTGAAGGCAATTACTCTGTCGGCGAGGATGGTAATTTACAGATTTATAGTCGCAAATTACTCCAAGCAGATAAATAGGACCGGATTGAATCTTTGGAGCGAACTATTTAGGGTTAGGAAAATTTGATAACGAAAGATCGAGATCAGAGGTCTGGTCCTCCATGCTTGAGTTTGGTTCGCGACTTTGATCTGGCGCCGCGTTCACGTCAGCTCTAGGCGCTGGCTGGTCTTGGTGCGTAGAGGTTATCGAAATGCAAAGTGCTGAAACTAGGCACATCCCAGCGATGGTACACTTTCCTAATGAACCGCCGCTTTCTGCATCCTTAGAGATTGTAACTGCCCACCCTGGATCCATTTCGCTCCTACAACTCAAAATACTGACCTATCCGGGTCGGTTAAATTCTATCAGTTAATGGTTGGTGATCCAGGGAATCCCGTAAAGTTTTTCCAGGGTCGATTATTTTTATTAAAGCCCTTGACGGCACATTGAAGATTTAGGATGGTATATTTAATGTTTGGCATGCCAAACAATTGATTGTATACTTAAGTTTATTATTCATATAGCGTGATTAACCCTATAAGGAAGTTATGTTTAAACGACCCATTTTGGCAGTAGCAATGATATCGCTTATAACCTGCTCCTCAGTCGCCCTGGCCGATATCCCGGTGTACTCGCTTACAATAAAGGACAACCGCTTTCATCCAGCGGAGCTTGAGGTGCCGGTTGATACCAAGTTTAAGCTAGAAGTCTTCAATCAGGACGACACCGCAGAGGAATTTGAGAGCTACCACCTAAATCGCGAGAAAATTGTAGCTGGTAAAGGAAAGATATCTTTATTCATTGGGCCGCTTGAGCCAGGGCGCTATGAGTATTTCGGCGAGTTTCATCCAGAGACAGCCAAAGGCACAATCGTGGCAAAGGAAAATCATTAATTAGATAGGAAGGGACGGTTAAATGGGCGGAGTTGCAATCTTTGTAATTGTTTTTAGAGAAGTTCTCGAAATCGCTTTGACCTTGATTCTGATCGCTGCCGGAACCAAGGCTCTCGTAGGGAGGCCAAAGTGGATCTGGTTGGGGTTAGGGCTCGGGCTAATCGGCTCGCTGATTGTAGCTCATTTCACTGATGTGATATCTGAAAGTTTGGAGGGCATGGGTCAGGAACTTTTCCAAGCCATAGTCCTAGGAGTTTCCGCCATTTTAGTCTCGTACACAGTTATTTGGATGCGAAAGCATTCGCGTGAGCTAGTTCAAAACATTAAGCATACAACGGAGGCTGTTTGTGCAGGGAAGAAACCGCTAATCGCGATTTCGTTGATAATTGCATTGACTGTATTACGCGATGGCTCTGAAGTGGTACTGCTCTCTCAGGGACTGATGATTTCGGGACTTACTGCGCTACAATTTCTTTGCGGCGCGGGTCTCGCAATTTTAGTCGGTGGCCTTCTGGGTTATC
>CAZJXY010000118.1:0-9200 GCA_964549925.1 uncultured Bdellovibrionales bacterium
ACTGCCCCGCTGGTACTTACTCTAGCAGTCGTATCGCTTGCCTACCTGATATTCAACGATGGATTCAAAAGAACGGATCTAGTTTTTTACGGTACTGCTTCACTGATACTGACATTCGCATTTTTACTTCCCGCACTAGAGGCAATACGATCAGAAAAATTCGGGAATCTTGGAAGACTCTTAAGATTTACCTGGAATGCTAGAAGCCATAACTCATTAGCGGAATCGCTCCAGTATCTATTGCAATTTTACTCCCCTCACTTATTGGTCGCCATTTCTCTAATCACCCTCCCATTTGTATTTTCGTTAATTGCTCAGAAATTTGGAGGGCGCTCGGAGTTTGCTTCTAGACTGCGAATCTTTCTCCTTGTTGCAGTGCTAATCTCGATACTTTCGGTGATTAAAATTAAAGGCACACTCCATCCTTTTATCTTGTGGCATCACTATGCAGTCGTCGTATTACTTCTAACCTTACTTATTTGGTCACTTTTATCACTAATTCCGCGCCTCTCAGAAAGCGTACCTGAGGCAGCCTTAGTGTTACTTTTGATCGGTGTCTCGATCTTCGGATTTAATCTTCATGCAGTTGAGGGATGCGATTCGATAGGGCTAAATTCGAAGATCGCTGCAGATCTTCCTCAAGGCCCCGGACGAATATTTGAGATTGTTAGTCCCGCCGGATGGGACTACCAAGCCGGTTTGGTGCTCGCATTAAAGCAGGCCGATATTCCAGTCTGCGTGAGAGATCAGATGGAGTTTATGTATGGTGATCAATACTTGTGTGACGCTGTTTCGGTCCGATATCCGACCTACAGACTGATGCGAGTAGAGATAAGGAAATCTTCATCTAAAGCAGCCAAAACTCCGGATTGGAGAAATTACGGGGAAATAAGCGTACGGACTATAGCACCCTAACTCTCTCTAAACCCAAGGGCCAGGGACACCTTTAGCAACTCGTGATAGGCATTCAATTGACTTACCACGTTGGTCAACACGGGCTTCTCGATCAAATTATTCTTATCCAAAGTTTGCACAGGCAATGCAACTCCCAATGGGTCAACATATTTACCACGATCGTATAGACTAAAATGCAGATGCGGACCTGTGGCTAGCCCCGTCCGTCCAACCGCACCAATTACCTGCCCCCTGGAAACTCTAGCCCCCTTCTTGATACCGGCTGATATTTTTGAAAGGTGTAAATACGCGGTATCCCAGCGTGATCCATGGCTGATTTTAACTGTATTTCCCGCGCCACCGGCCCAACCAGCAAACTCAACTACACCGTCACCCACGGTTCTAACTGGGGTACCCACCGGGGCAGCGAAATCGACCCCATTGTGCGGCCGTCTCACGTTCAAAATAGGATGAAATCTTGAGAAAGCAAAAACTGAGGAAATTCTCGAAAACTGAAGCGGATACCTTAAAAAGTATTGGTCCAACGACTCGCCGCGTTCGTTGAAGTAACGAGCCTTTCCGTCGCTGCCGACGTACCGCACAGCCGCCATCATCGATCCATTAACTCGAAGCGAAGCAGCTCTAATATCTCCAGGTTCAGCGTTTCCTGTTTCAACGCAATGCTGCTCTGGATATACAATTGTAAATTCATCGCCAGGTTGAATCTCTCGGGTAAACACCACACGACTTCCGAAAATATCGACCAACTGATCGATCACTGTATAGGGAACGTTTTGTTCTAACGCCGCCTCAGAAAGTGAACTCTTTATTACCCCAGCAACAACACGCTCATTTTCAGTAACATTATTTGAAACTACTTTTCCTTGGTACCCATTGCTAGAATCGCCGAGCAAGATAAAGGTTTTTCCGCCTTTCATTCGGCGTTTTAGTCCAACTATGTCACCAGCTTCCGAAATCTCTAATTCCAAGACCTCACCAACCCAGAGATTCTTATAGCTTACACCTGCCTGATCGAAAGCCTTCGCCGCTAGAAGGCTGCCAGCATGTGAGGCTCCATACTTTTTCCAGATAACAGAAAGATTCTCACCGGTGCCTACAGTATGCTTTACTACTTTTACCGGTGGCAAAGCTGGAGGCTGATCATCTGCTTCGATCTCAGCGTTCTCCGGTTCATCGTTCGGGTTAATGCTCGCAAGTGTATCGTCGCCAGCTCCTATGAAACTTTCCAATTCGCTTGGAGTAGACGTTAACGGTTGTTGGTCGTCAGACGGATCGTCTTGCACTGCTGCTTCAAGGAAGGCCGCAGGAGCATCTGCCCCTATATAACGAAGGTAGCTTGCTGCCGCTAAAACATAACCTTGTATCAGTAACGTTCCAGTCAGGAAGGAGAGAAATTTATGGTTAAAAATCCATTGTATTAGACCCATAGTCGCGTAAGTTATCCTAGCGAGATAAAAAACGACAATAGCGAAACCATTATGCTCAGAAGTACGATCGGCAAAGGACGGTAATGACCGAAGCTCCTTAAGCTGATATAACAGTGTTACATAATATGAGTAATATAAGAGGGTCTAACAACTATCTTGGGATAGACCACGGTGTTAAAAAGATCGGGGTCGCAATTGCCCCACATGGGCAACAGGCGCTCCCTTTAGGCACGTATCTTACCGAATCGGGGATTGCCGAGAGGGAAATACTAAAGCTTATCAAGGAGAGAGACATTAGCCATATTGTGGTTGGCCTTCCATTGGATCAAGGGGGCGAACGTACCGCGCAGTGCGTTAAGATTGAGCGGTTCTGCCGAAGGATTAGTAAGCGGGCTAAAGTTGAGTTTATTTATGTGGACGAACATTTAACCTCAAAAGAAGCAGCTTCAAGGCTTGAGTCTCGCGGAATTCCTCCCGAAATGTCTAGTGCTAAGAAATTATTGGACCAGTATGCTGCAACAATTATCTTGCAGGAATACTTAGATTCAAAAATTATAGAGAAGCGTTGATTAATATTAGAATAAGCGTGAAAAAGTAATGTCAGAAACCGGAAAGCTGATCGGGAGACTCCTACTATACCTCACTCCACCAATTATCGTTGCTTTAGTGATATATTTGGGGATGCGCTACACGCTGCTCGAGGCAGTTGCTCCCGAAAATAACAATCCTGTAGTGATCGAAGTTAAGCCGGGATCTAGATTGAAAGATGTCTGCGAAGAACTGAAGTTAAAGGGACTGGTGCGGTTCGGTTGGAGTGTCAGCATTATTTCGAGATTGAAGGGGGAGGATAAGAAGATTGAGGCCGGTGAGTACGAGCTAAGGGCTTCGATGACTCCCAAGGAGATCTTGGCAAAATTGGTCAGCGGAGAGGTCGTAAAGAGGGTAGTTTTACTCAAAGAGGGGATGTCAATATGGGAGTTAGGCGCCGTAGCCGAACAAGCCGGACTAGTTAAGGCTGATGAAGTTGCAGCCGTCCTGACCGATGCAAATCTTTTATCTAAGGCTGGAATCTCAGCTAAGAGTTTCGAGGGGTATCTATTCCCTGATACTTACCATTTTTCCCGTCCAGTAAAGGCTGAGCGCATAGTGTGGACTATGATGGAAGAGGCTGAGAAGAGGTGGAGACCTGAATGGACCGAGCGGGCTCTTGAACTTAACTTAACTCGCCATGAAATTCTTACTCTGGCCTCGATCATCGAGAAGGAATCCGGAAACCTTGAGGAGCAACCTCTAATTTCTTCCGTTTTCCACAACCGTTTGAAAAAGGGGATGAAGCTGGAATCTGATCCGACCGTGGTCTACGGAATTACGGATTTTGACGGGGTAATTACCAAGAAACATTTAAGAGAACCGCATCCGTACAACACCTACGTGAATTTTGGTCTACCGCCTGGACCAATTTGTAATCCCGGTGAATCAGCGATTAAGGCTGCTCTTTATCCCGACCCGAATAGTCAGTACGAATTTTTTGTGGCTGACGGACGCGGGGGACATGTCTTTTCTGCCAACCTAAAAGATCATCAAGCAGCGGTTGCACAGTACCGAGCTTTCTTAAGGGGATTGAGTGAAGAACAGGCCGAACCGCAGTAAACTAGGCGGCGGCAACTGGAAGAACTACATCTCGAATTTTATCTTCCAATTTGTTTACGACTGCGGCCATACCCTTGGCTGCACGCTCGATCGCTTCCAACGCCTGAAAGGTTGACGGGTTGGCATTCACCTGGGACTGGGCCACAAAGACCATTGCAACTATTGCCTGGAGAGGGTTGTTGAGATCGTTTCTAAGATCAGCTCCAAGTTCTTTTAGCTTGCTTTGAAGCGGCACTGGTTGAGTAAAGTTTTTGCCGATAAGCGGTGCGGTGGTAACATCACCAAGCTGCCTAACCGTATTGATTGCATACCCAGAGCCCTGTAGTCTCTCGGCATGCTTCTCTGAGAGATTGCCAACCACCACAAGATCAGGCGGGGTCTCCATCTTTTCGAAAGTTGAAACCAATCCGGCTACATTACCGTCAGGAAGAATTCCACTCGAGACCACTAAATCAACTTTGCGTCGCTGCAAAATCCAGCGTGCAAGTTGAAGAGTGGGAGCATACATAATTGAGCAGGCCGGCATCCGCAGCGTAAGAGCAAGTGTGATCTCTTTTGCCATACTAAAGCTTGAGTTTACAACCAAAGCAGAACATGGTTCTAGATTGCTGCCATTGGCTATGATATTTGTCGGTTTTAAAAAAGTCGAATTCATCTCGTCTTCGTAATTTGACGGCTCAAGCACTATGTTTTTTCTCCTGATCTTTACGACAGGGATTCGACGCTCTTCAGAACTCATTAAAACCTCGTTTGCTAAACCTAGAAAAACGGGATCGTAGCGCGATTATCGGTCCTAAAATTAATGATGCGTTAAGTTAGTTAAAGTGTGCACGGATAGTACTAAGATTAGGCCCATCGAGGGGCGCTTTTTGTAGGGGCTATGTGGTCAGCCCAGCCCGCCAATTCCAACCAACTTCCGATCCATGTACTCCATCAAACCTTCCTGTCCGCATTCAGCCCCCAGTCCACTCTGCTTCCAACCACAAAACGGGGCTTCAACTGCGTGCGGTGCCCAGTCATTAACTCCGACCATTCCAAACTCAAGTTTCTCATATGCGCGGGTGGCTGCACGCAAATCGTTGGTCCAAACGTAAGCCATCAATCCGTACTCGGTCTGATTTGCAAGATGTATCGCCTGATCAACATCATCCCAAGACGTAATCGGCATCACCGGTCCAAAGATCTCATCTTTAAAAGCACGATTCTCAGCACTCACACCGGCCAGAACTGTCGGCTCAAAAAAGTACCCTCTCTTTAAAGTTTCTGGGCGTTTGCCGCCCGTTAGCACTTGAGCTCCTGTGCTCTTAGCATCACTAACCAATGTACTTACGTGATCTCTCTGTTTGGCGTTGATTAACGGTCCAACTCTAGTATCTGGTTCCAGGCCCGAACCGATTTTCAAGGCTCCAACTAACTTTGAAACTTTCTCTGCAAATTGATCTTGAATTTTTTGGTGCACAAGAAATCTTTGGGGCGAAATACAGACCTGCCCATTGTTCCTGAACTTACTTATTACAGCCGACTTCGCGACACTTTCGATATCGACATCAGGGAAGACTAATACCGGAGCATTTCCTCCTAATTCCAAGCCTAATCGTGTTACAGTGCGAGAGGCGCCATCCATCAATAGCTTCCCGACTCGAACACTTCCGGTAAAGCTAATTTTGCGAACATGGGTAGAGTTTAACATCTCTTGACCCATCGGGTGGGGGTCACCGTTAATTAGATTCAGCACGCCAGCGGGAAGACCACTTCGCACCAATATCTCGGCCATATTCATGGCGGTCAGTGGAGTAAACTCAGAAGCCCTTGCCACTACCGTACACCCGGCAGCGAGCGCCGCCCCCCAGGCTCTAGCTGGATTGTATGCCGGAAAATTCCATGCGGTAATTATTCCGACTACCCCGAGCGGTTGAAAAATCACACTCATTCGCTTATCCGCACGCTTACTAGGGATCGTTCTTCCGTACGACCGCTTCCCTTCTTCAGCAAACCATTCAAAGAGATCAGCAGCTACGGTCCACTCACCCTTCGCTTCGACAAGTGGTTTGCCGCTCTCCAGTACGGTTTCCTTTGCCAGTGAGTCAGCTTCTTTACGTATTGTTTCTGCCGCAGCCTTTAGAATCGCAGCACGTTCATATGGGGTCTTGGTCGACCAAGATGGGAAGGCCCTAGAGGCTGCCATGATCGCTTGCTTACAGTCCTCACCATCACCAAACGGAAGGGCGGTTATAACCTCCTCGGTTGCTGGGTTGATTAAATCCCAGCTCTTTTTGTTTGAGGCATCTACCCATTCACCATTGATCAGCTGTTTATGCGTTTCTTTCATAGTAGTTTGACATCCGATTACTTAATCTGTTTTTTAGCTAGAAGGATTAACTCAACTCCATAGTTTGCACACGCAGGATCATCTAGATACTCCGGTATTAAATTCCCGAGCTCAAATCCAACCCTTAATTGGGCGTTCACAGTGGGATCAACAATCTCGCCCGATTTCATCTTTCGGAAGTACTCTTCCGCGCTCATTTTATGCTTCACTTCCCCGTAGCCATTAATCATTCCCACCGTACGTTGACCTTTCAACCCTAATTTTTGAACCAGCTCCTGTCGTGCTCGGTATAAGGCCTTTGCGATACCCTTGCCGCGATATTCCGGGAGTACCATCACGTCAATTCCATAAAGCCATTCCCCCTTAGGATCGTGCGCTGTTAACCAGCCGCCACAGGCCAGATCATCGAATGGATGCGGCTTTTCAACCTGAGCTGCGTTTACCCGCATCGTTGTTGTTGCGCCAACGATCTTCCCGTTATCTAGCGCTGCAAATTGACCTTCAGGGAAAAGTTTTAAGTGATGCTCGTAGTGTTCTCGCTTTAGGCGCTGGCGATCAGCCAGTGTGGGGAATACTATCTTCTGGCACTCTTCAAGCTGAGCGGCGCTCTCTAGCCTGGTTGAAGTGATCTCGATTCCGTTAGAGAGCTTTTCTCTATAAGTCATATAGTAATAATAATTTCTTGACCAAAGATTACTGACAGAGCTGCGGCGCCGACACAATAAATATCACAGTCTACCTTTCATAAACCACCCAGCCCCGGACTAAGAAGGCCTTTTTATCATATTTGAGGGAAAAGGATGCCTCTTATTGAGCAAAGGGATGCGAGGAAATGGAACCGGATGGATTGTATACTCTGGCATAGCGAGTTTTTCCCTAACAGCATGGTCAAAACCTAAACGGTTTTGACAAAGTTTTATGCCAGAGTACTTATTTTCTGCGGCAAAAAATGGCTTCGCCATTATTTTGCTCGCCCAACGATAACAGGTTTTGACAGCAAAACCTGTTATCGTTGGGTATATTTGATCAATATAGGGGAGCTACGGCAGGGGGATCAGCAATAAAAATGAAGGAACGATAGAATCACTTTATACAAGGAAGCCAGAACAATTAATTACACCATTCAATAAGCTTCAGGGGGTATTTCACAGAACGCGGCCCGCTCATTTTCTAAATGAGCGGGCCGCGTTTAAGGGTTTGTAAAAAATTAACCTTTACCGAGCTGAACTAGAACTAACTATCATCATCATCATCGTGGCCCGGTCCGTCTTCTGCATGAATCGAGTCAATCGTAAGAACACTTGAAACTAAACGACACTCAAGTTCAACTACGTCACCCACAAGATAATCAGTCAATACACTTTTCCCGCCGAGGTCGCTTGTGTCTGCCACGGTACAGGTATAGCTGCCAACAGTGACTGTTGTCGAGGTGATTGCGGTGATCGCTCCTGTCACTCCGAGTTCACCCTCACCTGAATCGTCCGGATTGCTATCATCTCCATCATCGATTCCATCATCATCGCTATCGGTGTCGCAGGAACTAGACCCGAGGGAATCCTCCATGAAGTCCGGAACGCCGTCGCTATCTGAGTCATCGGATTTACCAACTCCAGCCGCAATCACAGCACTTCTCACGCTGGCGTTGTTAAAGAGCTTTCTTAGTTTGACGATTCGTTTTCTAATCTCTTTTGCAGCAGCTATCCCATTTTGACGAGGCGTAGCGTAACTCGGGGTTACATACGCAGCCGCAGAAACTATCAAAGCGAACAGAAATAATATTCGAAGCGTTTTGTTTTTCATAATTTGTAATACTCTTGGTTTAATGGCTTAAGCTACCATCATACGTCCGATCAGTGTGACTGGAAAAGCACCAGGACTACTCTTTTGTTCAAGGATTTGAGCAGCGGGTTAAAGTATTTGAATTATAACAAATAAAGAAGAAGTAGAACAATTCGATCAAGTTCTAAGTCGCAGCCTTATTCCTATGCCAAGTCACTGAATATAAATCCCTTCTCCGATCAACCAGATTTCTCACCGATCCCATGGTGTGTAGTTCACGCAATAAATCCAAATCAACATCGGCTACCAGTGTCATCTCAGCATTAGGGGTAGCTTCAGCAATCGTAGAGTCTTTAGGGAAAGCATAGTCTGATGGAGAAAATACGGCCGATTGCGCGAACTGAATATCCATATTGGCGACCTTGGGAAGGTTTCCGACAGATCCTGCGATGGCAACATAACACTCGTTTTCAATCGCACGCGCCTGGGCGCAGCAACGAATCCTTTGGTAATCATTCTGACTATTTGAGGAAAACGGCACAAAAATGAGCCTAACTCCCTGATCAGCGTAGAGTCTCGCTAATTCCGGAAACTCAACATCATCTGAGATCAACAGACCCACCTTACCGCAATCTGTATCGATCGCGGTCAATTCACTGCCGCCAACCATTCCCCAGTGATTTACCTCCGGTGGAGAAATTTGGATCTTTCGATAAGCCGCAGTTGAGCCGTCGCGCCGGCAGAGATAACAGATGCTATATAATTTGTTATTCTCCACATACGGCATGCTGCCGGTAATAATGTTAGTATTATAAGAAACAGAAAATTCAGAAAACTTATCTCTAATCTGATCAGTAAACTCAGCCAGCTTTCTTATCGACTCTGCTTCAGCTAGCTGATTAAACTGCACCATTAGGGGTGCGTTAAAAAATTCGGGGAAAAGAGTAAAGTCAGCCTGCAAGCTACTTACCGCATCAACGAAAAATTCCATCTGCTCTGAAAGATCATCCAGGGAGTCAACCCGGCGCATCTGCCACTGAACGAGACCAAGCCGTACCCATGATTTCTTGCGATTTATAAGCCTTTTCTGTCGATTTTCG
>CAZJXY010000119.1:0-9179 GCA_964549925.1 uncultured Bdellovibrionales bacterium
TGCGCCATGCATTGGTGTAAGACCTATGGGCTTCCGGTAGTATCTTTACGCTTTTTTAATGTCTACGGTCCTAGATCTAGAACTTCAGGCACTTATGGGGCGGTTTTCGGGGTTTTCCTAGCGCAGAAATTAAGCGGAAAGCCATTTACAGTCGTTGGTGATGGCAAGCAGACTCGTGATTTCACGTTTGTAACCGACATCGTTGACGCGCTTTATACGGCCGCAAATTCAGATGTTAGCGGAGAGATCTTTAATGTTGGAAGTGGAAACACCTATAGCGTAAATGAATTGGTCGAAAGGTTGGGTGGTGAGATAACATATATCCCAAAGCGTCCGGGCGAGCCTGATTGCACATTTGCCGACATTTCCAAAATTCGACGCATGCTAAATTGGACTCCCAAAGTCACTTTCGCGGAAGGAGTAAGAGCTATGTTGGAAAATATTGAATATTGGAGAGAAGCACCTGTCTGGACACCCGATTCCATAGCAGTTGCTACAAAGGAGTGGCATCAGTTTCTGGGAAAGAACTCATGATTGCATCACACGAAGAAAAGATAAAATCGCTCGAACAACTCAAGAACCTAAGCGACACACTAAAGAGGGTTGGCACCAAGATTGTGCACTGCCATGGGGTCTTCGATTTATTGCACCTTGGCCACATTCGATACTTAAATTCAGCAAAGAAGCACGGTGATGTGTTGGTCGTAACTCTCACCGCCGATAAATTCGTGAAGCGTGGGCCCGGCCGTCCAGTATTTAATCACACACTTAGAGCTGAAACTATCGCCAACTTAGCGATCGCGGATTACGTGGCAATTGTCGATCACCCGACCGCGATCGAAGCGATCGAGGCGATTAGGCCTGATTTTTACGTAAAGGGCCCAGATTATAAAAACTCGGATGATGACCTAACCGGGAAGATTGTCGAGGAACAAGAAAAGGTCGAGGCGCTTGGCGGTCAGATAGTATTCACCGACGATATTACGTTTAGCTCATCTAAATTAATCAACTCACATCTCGATACTTACCCACCTGACACTGTCAAATATCTAAAGGAGTTCGCAAAGAAGTATCCGGCGGAAGAAATCGTCTCACAGCTCCAGAAGATTAAGGAGATGAAGGTGCTGGTAATCGGAGATGCGATAATCGATCAGTATCATTACTGCACTCCGATGGGAAAATCAGCGAAAGAGAGTATCGTGGCCAATCGGTACACTGGCGAGGAGGACTTCGCCGGCGGTGCTCTTGCGACTGCAAATCACACCGCGCAACTTTCTCATAATGTTGAACTGCTTACAGTCCTAGGCAAGCAAAAATCATATGAGGAATACATCCGAACTCGCCTGGATCCGCATATTTCACCGACCTTTATCCATCGCAATAACTGCGTAACGACCATTAAGCGACGATACATCGGCCAAGAGGGTAATCGTAAGCTTTTCGAAGTCTGCTTTATGGACGATACTCCCGTTCCGGCAATACAGGAAAATGAGATGCTTACGTTTCTGGAAGAACACCTGCCTTTGTACGACTTGGTAATCGCTTCTGATTTCGGACACGGAATGATTACTCCGGCGATAATCGAGCGCTTATGCGCAAGTTCAAGACAGCTTGCAGTCAACGTACAAACCAACAGTGCCAACGTTGGTTTCAACGTGGTGACAAAATACCCGCGGGCTGATTTTGTCTGCATTGATGAGCGCGAAATTCGACTAGCTGCTCAAGATCGGCACAGTGAACTGTTTCCTTTGATGGAAGAGATCTGTGAAAAAATGCATTGCTCCCAAATGATTACCACGCGTGGCCAATACGGCGCTTTGAGCTACAGTCGAAGTAGTGGGTTCAGTACTAGTCCGGCACTGGCCTCTCACGGAGTTGATACTGTTGGAGCTGGAGATGCTTTCTTTGCTTACGCTGCCCCATGCTTTGCCGCTGGGATGCCATCCGAGTTATTAGCCTTCATCGGAAACGCCGTCGGAGCGCTGAAATTACAAATTTTGTGTAATAGAGAAGCTGTAAAGCTAGTTGATGTTATGAAATTTATTAATAGGTTACTAAAAGTATGAACGACATCAAGACCGTGTTAGTTACGGGTGGAGCCGGATATGTGGGTTCGGTTCTAGTGCCAAAGTTACTCGATGCTGGATACCGGGTTAAGGTTCTCGATCTCTACATTTACGGGGACGATGTGCTGAGTGCGGTAAAGATCAACTCAAAACTCGAAGAGATCAAAGGTGACATGCGAGATACCGCGCTGCTAAAGAAAATCCTTCCTGGCTGTGATGCGGTAATACATCTAGCCTGTATTTCCAACGATCCGAGCTTTGAACTAGATCCAAGCTTGGGCAAGTCGATTAACTACGATTGTTTTCCCGATTTAGTAAAGATCTCAAAGCAATCTGGGGTTAAGCGATTCGTTTATGCCTCGTCTTCTTCGGTCTACGGCGTTAAGGACGAGCCAAACGTAAATGAAACTCTCTCACTAGAGCCGTTGACTGACTACTCTAAGTATAAAGCACTGTGTGAAGAGATCCTGCTTAAGGAGCGTTCTCCAGGATTTACTACCTTGATCATAAGGCCAGCCACGGTTTGTGGGTATTCTCCAAGACTGAGATTAGATCTTACCGTAAACATTTTGACCAATCATGCTGTCAACAATAAGAAAATTAAGGTCTTGGGTGGTAATCAAATGCGACCAAACATCCATATCGAAGATATGGCTGAGCTATATATTAAGACACTTGAGTGGCCATCAGAAAAGATTGACGGAAAGATATACAACGCCGGTTATGATAATCATAAGGTGATGGAAATTGCCCAAATGGTCCGTGAAGCGGTTGGGGAAGATGTCACTATTTATACTGAGCCAACCGATGATAACCGCTCCTACCACATCTCTTCTGAAAAAATTAAGCGCGAACTGGGTTTCGCGCCGAAGAGGACTATTAGCGATGCGATTCGAGATTTATTATCGGCTTTCAAGGCTGGACTAATTCCTGACTCCATGAATGCACCTCGTTATTATAATATTAAAACCATGCAGGGAATTAAGCTCAAATGAACCGGCTGCTCGATGGGACGAAGCCTGAACTGGCTGTATTCGGATAAAGCTTAACACTCCGAAAGACTTGGCGATGGACACAAACGACCAACAAATTATGCTCAAGGCAATTGAGGAGCTAAGAACCGGGCAACTCAACGAGGCTATAGTTAACTTAAAGGGGCTTGCGAGAGCGCATCCACAAAGCATCGAGATTGCGCGGTCCCTAATCGCGGCCCAAGAAGCAGCGATCAAATCTCAGTTTAATACCATATCGTCCTCGCCTTTGTACGTCTACGCCCGCGAACAGTTAGCGGTCACAGCCTTTCGTCTATATTGTGACTTCCTAAAGCAAGTTAGAAGACAAGATACCCTACGCTGTGCTTTTATTGGAGATGGGTCTTCAATCTTTCATATGGGAGAATTGTACCCAACCTGGGGCACTATACCCACGTGGTTCGAAAAATCCCCTACCACAAGTATCAAGCATCGGACCTCGTTAGAAGAACTAGATCTGTCCAACTTCGATTTGTGCATCGTTGCCTCACCCGACCCGAAGCTTGAGCAACGCTATTTAGACTCGTTGCGACAGATCAGTGGCCGCTCACAACGAAAAATTCCGTTGTACCTGCCACGAACGATCGAGCGGGCAGTGTTGCCCGCTTATTCACAGCTCACTCAGATACGAACCTGTCTTAATGCCGAAAAGCTTGCCACTGTCGCTTTCACATCGCTTCTGCCGGTACCCGGGGCTTTACTTGAATGCGGCGCTTTTTGCTGTGGAACCAGCGCATTTGTAGGAAAGTTGCTTGAGGCTGATGGATCGAATCGACAATATCATGCGATCGATACTTTTGAGGGCATGCCGAGCCCCGTTTCTCAAGACGGCGATACTGACTACGTCCGAGGAACATTTGCTGAGACGTCTTATGAAGACGCTCTCCATTATATTGGTGGTAACAAGCTCGGCCATAAAGTCTCAATACACAAAGGGTTAGTCCAAGATGTCCTACCAACGCTCTCTGGATGTGATCATGTATCGTGGGCTCTGATTGACACAGATCAGTACATGGGAACCAAAGCGAGTTTAGAACAAATCGTACCAAGGCTAGCGGCTAACGGCATTATCATAGTAGACGACTATCTTCTTCCCGGCGTCTTAAAGGCTGTTCAAGAATGCATGGATCAAGACCCCAAACTGCAGGGACTCCAATTAATAAAGAATTTCTTCTTAATATGGCGAGATGTGAATTACAATTTCCTCTCTTACGGGACAACGAGTTAACGCAATAGTGATTGAACCGAGTCGACAATCGAGCTTACACTCACTCCACATACATCCAGCAAGGCGCTCTGTGAGCCATATTTGTCCGGGAATTTATCCGGGATACCGATCCGCTTAAATCTTTTAGAACCTACTAAGTTCGCCTCCGCCATAACTTCTGCTACCATACTTCCTAATCCACCGGCTATGACATGCTCTTCTACAGTTACGACCGCTCGTGCTTTGTCAACAAAGTCCAAAACCGTCTCTGAGTCAAAAGGTTTAATAATCGGCAGGTGCAACACAGACATAGAAATTCCAGCAGATTTTAATTTTTCAGCAGCCTCAAGACATAGCTGGAGTCCAATTCCCGTAGTAACTAGTAAAGCGTCCTCTCCTTGACGCATCGGGACAGCTTTCCCCCAAACTAGCGCTGAAGTCTCAGATGTAACTACGGGGTCACCTCCTTTAGCAACTCGAATGTAAACCGGGCCGGGCAGATCAAGTGTCATCGGCATAAGCCGTTTCATCTCCCTGGCATCAGCCGGGGCAAGAATCGACATATTTGGAAGGACTCTAAGTATCGCAATATCTTCGATAGCAAGGTGCGTAGGGCCTAGGGGCGCATAAACCAATCCTCCCCCACTTGCAATCAAACGCACCTTTGTCTTGTGGAGGCAAAGATCTAGCGCTATCTGCTCGAAGCAGCGCCTGGTCAAGAATGTAGCGATGGTATTTACATAAACAATTTTTCCCTCCATCGCCATCCCGGCTGCCATTCCAACAATGTGAGCCTCGCTTATCCCCTCCATTAAAAAGCGTTCAGGCATCTCCTTCTTAAACTTATCCAATACGCCATGGCCTAAATCAGAACCTAAAAAGAACACTCGCTTATCTTGCTTAGCAAGCTCATAGACCATGTCTAATGACGTCTGACGCATATGCTCCCTTTCCGCTATCTTAAACCTAATACTAAACAACAAAAAGGGAATTAAAAAGAAGAGATCGTGCATCCTAAGGGCATCTGTTGCTATAAGAATATGCGCAAAACTGATTTATTCACTTTATAGGTTAATAACTATGGGAAGTTTATTAAATATCATCACTCCTCTGCATAAAAAGACCAAGCGTGACTACATCGCTAGAATGGTAGACAGCAAGGTCGAATGCATGCTCAAAGCTAAAGAGTACGAAGGAGACTACTGGGATGGAGATCGAAGATATGGGTACGGTGGCTATAAATACGATGGCCGCTGGAAAGTTGTGGCCGAAGGTTTGATTCAGCGGCATGGTTTGAAAGATGGCGCAAAGATTCTTGACGTTGGCTGTGGTAAAGCTCACCTGCTCTACGAATTTAAAAAACTTCTACCTAACGCTCAGATCGCCGGGTTTGATATATCCAAGCACGGATTGGCTGATGCTCCACCGGAGGTGCGTGATTGCTTGTTTCGGTATCGAGCCCAAGACGCCTATCCTTATGGAGACAAGCATTTTGATCTAGTAGTATCGCTGAACACTTTTCATAATCTGCGATTGTTCGAATTAAAAGTTGCCCTGGCTGAGGTCGAACGCGTGGGCAAGAACGCTTATATCTGCGTTGAGAGCTATCGCAATGAGCAGGAGCTCTTCAACCTTCAATGTTGGGCACTCACCTGCGAGTCGTTCTTCGACACTGCCGAGTGGATCTGGCTATACAATCACTACGGATATACCGGCGACTACGAATTTATTTACATGGAATAGGAAATACTGTTGTGAAAACCCTGGCTGCCATTCTTGTTGAATCAAATGCCCCACTTGTAGTCGATGAAATCGAGATGCCGGAGCTACAGTACGGTCAAGTACTGACTCGGATCTTTCGTAGCGGAATTTGCGGAGCGCAACTAAACGAAATTGGCGCTATTAAAGGCCCTGACAAGTTTCTTCCGCATCTTTTAGGGCACGAAGGTGGCGGTGTTGTCGAAAAGATCGGCCCGGGAGTAACTCAGGTAAAGCCTGGGGATCATGTAGTGTTGCACTGGCGTAAGGGGGCTGGAATTCATGCCCAACCTGCGAAATACCAGTGGAAAGGAAAAGTGGTTAACTCTGGTTGGGTTACCACTTTCAGCAACCATTCGATTGTTTCAGAAAATCGGGTGACCAAGGTTCCCAACAATCTCGATTTTGAAATTTCCGCGCTTATGGGCTGCGTCGTCACAACCGCTCTTGGTGTAATCAATAATGACGCTAAGGTCAAAATCGGCCAGTCCGTGGCCGTAATGGGAAGTGGAGGTACCGGACTCTCGATTATCCAAGCGGCGAATATGGTTTCAGCTTATCCAATAATCGCAGTAGATCGTTTTGAGAATAAACTTGAAATGGCGAAACAATTTGGCGCAACTCATACTATCGATTCATCCAAGGAGGACCTAACAACCAAGGTAAAGGAGATTGTAGGCCCGCAGGGAGTTGATGCCTTCATCGAAACCACGGGGAATGTGAAATTAATCGAAACCGCGTATAACCTTACTTCCTCCCAAGGGCGGACGGTCTGTGTTGGTGTTCCACGCCACGATGAGGATATCACAATCCACTCCCTTCCTCTTCATTTCGGGAAGGTTTTAACCGGTTGCGAAGGCGGACAGACGGATCCTCATATCGACATTCCGAAGTACGTGAGACTAGTCCAGGCAGGGCGACTTGATGTCTCTAAGCTCGTTACCCATCGCTTTGCTTTGACTAGCGTTAATCAAGCAATTGAGATGATGAAATCCGGCAAAGCTGCTAGATGCGTCTTAACTATGGACTAGCGCTAAAGATCAGCCGCCTTTAAATCGGTATTCAATTGTCGGGAAAGCTGGTAACGGCAACGAAGCGCCTGTCCATGGTTGGCTAAGGTTCCCGTCCGATAGAGTCTGATCAATCTCGATGGATTTTGCCAGGCCAGGATCAAACGTGGACCCGGAAAGCTTGCGATATAAAATTTCTAGTCGAGCGATGTGGTGCGAGAGGGAGTTTTGTTGTCGATAGCGGTCGATCATTTGCGCCCGCTCGGGATTGCAAAGAAACTCTTCTAAATATTTTCTTGGAGACTTTAAGAAGTCATAAGTGAACTCCAGTCCGACCCCGGCCCTCTTCAGACGCTGGATCGGTCTCCCGAAATTATGATTCATCAGAATGGGCAGTCCTGCATCCACATAATCAAAGCAGCGCGATGAGGCAAAGTCTCTAAACGCAACCTGAGTGTAGCCGAAACGCGAGTCCGGATTAAGGTAAGGCACTACGATATTTACTCCCATAGTAAACGCGGAGATGCGATCCAGGATCATATCAACAGGGACCGACTTATACATATGCACATAGCCGGTGTCCCGTTCCATTTCTAAAAATTCCTTGAATGTAAGCTGATAGTAAGGTGTCTTACACTGATTTCTTCCAGGAAACAGATGTAGGTGAATTCCCTGATTGCTTAAGGCCCGTGCGAGTGTGAGATACCCCCAGTCCATTTCATATAGTTCGTCTCGAGTGTTTATACCTCCGATACTTACTAGGTGAATTTCATCACCGCGATTCCACTGCTTCGCAGATCTATGAGACTCATTCCAACAGTAATCCGGAAAGTAGATTACTTCGGCTGGCTTCTTGTATCCCATGCAGTCAAACAGATACTTGAAGCGGAGATCCCTACAACAAATAGCATCAACATTCTCTAGCGTGGCCTTCTGAGCGTGAGCAATATATGCGTACTGCTCACTGCGAATCATTCCCTCGAATGCGTCATATGGATCGAAAACTATCGGTCCAGGTTTTTCTTGGGTAAAAGCTCTAGTCATTTGGCTTCCAACCCAGGACGAGAGATGAAACGCCGCGGGTTTGAATCGACCGGCCATCGCCAGTAGCTTTTCTGTGTGATCAACTAAAATAATATCTGTGAAGTATTCCTTTAAATTGGCCTTGCGGCTAAGCGGTGGCTTACAACCAGAAAGATAGACAACCTTCCATCCCCGTTGCTTTAGAGATCTGGCGATTTTCAAGTCACGGGTACGAGGCCAGTCTGCGACCATTACAACCATCTTAGGATCTCTCCAGGTCGAACTCTGGAGAAAGGGCTTTGCGGTATGACGGTTAACGGAATTTGGTCTGGCAACCATGACTTTAGTGGCAAGATAGTAAGCGTCCCGGTCCCAGCCAACTTTCTTCAGATACGCAACCATTTCAGCGATGAATTCCGGATTATCTGCTCCCAGAATACTGGCCTCCGAGAGGTAGAAAGTGGAATCTTCAAGAATACCAGCCTTGATGACCAGACGAGCCCAAGCAAAGGCAAGCTCATTCGCAGGAGCCTTGCAATTATTGGCCAGCTTTAATACCTCCATGGCCTGCCCCATCAACCCCTTCTCGGTAAGGAGGCGACCGATGGCGAGCAAATGAGCCCCATCAAGTTTGGGGGATGCAGGTATTGAATTTAGCGCGTTTTCTGCAGCGCCTAACAACTCGTAGCGCAAGCAAATTCCCGCTATGCGCACCATAGAATGCGTCGGAAACGGTCTAATTAATCTTAATTCAGCAATCGCTCGTTCGATCTCAGCCGAGTTTGAAAGTTGCGCGCTAGTTTCCGCAATTTGTTCGAGTAATTCAGCCTGAAACGCACTAACCTTAATAGCCCGGCGAAAATAATTAATCGCCTCAACTAAATTGCCATTGTGTCGACAAAACTTGGCCCAAGCTACCAAAACATTTTCCGATTCCGGGTAATGTTCAAGCGCATGCCGGAGCTGAAATTCCGCTTCCTTGTTGTAATATGCGCCTAGTAAATCCTGACCTAAGTCGACGAGTGCTTGGGAATACTCCCAGGCTACCTGCTTTGGAGCCTTTTTCTTAAGGCGATCTTTCTTT
>CAZJXY010000120.1:0-9176 GCA_964549925.1 uncultured Bdellovibrionales bacterium
GCGACTTTTTCTGGACACCTCTCCCGCAGATACGCAACGCATTCTTTGGACCAATCGATGGACGCCGCGTAATGAGCAAAGCTGAGGTTCTACGATGTCTGTAAGTACCTGCTTAGCGCGAATAGCTGATAGAGATAAAAGTCTGGTACAAAAGCTCAAAGAATGCCAAGCTAAAAAAGTCAGTCATGGAATTACGTATTAGATATCGAGATCTGCGGGTAACCGACCCCGAGTACAAGAAAAAAATTCTTGATGTGATTGATTCTGTCTTGAGCCATGGTCAAATCTTGCTCGGTCCGGAGGTAGAAAAATTTGAGACGGAAGTTGCTCGCTTAATCGGCACAAAATACTGTATCGGGCTCGGCTCTGGAACTGATGCTGCTTATGTAGCGCTCCGTTCACTTGGCATTGGTCCAGGTGACGAGGTTATTACCACGCCGCTCTCATGGATCGCTACTTTCAACGCGATTTATTTCACCGGAGCCCGCCCAGTTGTAGTGGACATCGCTGAAGATTTGAACATTGATGTCGATCTTATTGAACAAGCCATTACTCCGAATACCAGAGCTATATTTCCAGTGCACTTTACCGGAAGAATGTGCGACATGACTCGGATCTGTGAAATTGCGCGAAAGTATAATCTTTTCGTGATCGAGGATGCAGCTCAAGCCTTTGGTGCCCGCCACGCTGGACGGTTAGCCGGATCATTCGGACACACCGGCGCTTTCAGCATGAATCCGATGAAGGTCTTGCCAGCTTTTGGTGAGGTGGGAGCCGTGGTGACCAACAATGAGAACGCTTATAAGTTTGCTTCGAGCATGCGCTATCTCGGAACCGTGCGCCGGGATACATGCATATCGCCGAGTCTGAATTTTAAGATTGATACGATTCACGCGGCAACTTTGCTTGTCAACTTAACCTATCTTGAGAAGCGTATTGAGCGACGAGTAAAAATTGCTAAACACTATACACGAGAACTGGGCTCGATAATTGACTGCCCTAATGTCGATCTTGGGGCTGATGAGCGCTGTGTCTTCTTTGATTACACCGTCAAAGTTCGTGAGCGCGCTAAGTTAATTGAATTTTTGACGGAAAAGGGCATCGAGACCAGGATAAAGCATCCGATTTTGATGAGTGACCAACCCGCTTATGCTTATCTAAAATATCCCCAGATCCCTAGGGCTAGGCGAATCGTGAGTGAGATTCTCAGCCTTCCAGCGCACGAGGTCTTGAGCGACGATGACGTGGATTATGTAGTCAGAGCAGTAAAGGAATTCTACCGCAGAAATTAAGGTAACAAATAATTTTTATAATTTAGAGGAACTAACGCAATGAAAAAAGTACTTGTGATCGGAGGAGGTTTCGGTGGCTGTTGCCCAGCTCACCTATTGGAAGATAAAGGCTTCGAGGTTACCCTTATCGAAAAGGCGCCGTTTCTTGGAGGAGGGTGCAAGACTTTCTGGCACGGCGGTCATCCCTTCACTTACGGGCCACGCCACTTCTTAACTCAAGACGAGTCCCTATTTAACTACATCAACGAAATCATTCCAATGCGGCGCATTGACACTGAACATTACA
This sequence comes from uncultured Bdellovibrionales bacterium, assembly GCA_964549925.1. Classification (GTDB taxonomy): domain Bacteria; phylum Bdellovibrionota_C; class UBA2361; order UBA2361; family J135; genus CAZJXY01. The sequence continues at coordinate 1,579 of CAZJXY010000120.1, forward strand.
ACTTGAGCTATGTCGAGCGCGATCAACAATTCTATGTATACCCCCCGCATATGGATGACGTAGCCCGTATGCCCGAAGCCGCCGAAATTCGTGAGCAGCTTAAAGGTCGACGCGACGTTTCCAAAGCTGAAAACTTTGAAGAATATGTAGTCGGTTCCGTTGGACGCATTATCTATGAGAAGTTTTTTGAGCAGTATTCAAAGAAGATGTGGAAGATCGACTCGAATAAGGAGCTGGACGGCTTTAGCTGGGGCCTGCGTGATACCTACGCATCCGGTATTAAACTAAAAGAGGGTCTCAAGGCGGGTTGGGAAGGCTGGTACTCGGCGTTCCCCTACGCTGCAAACGGCTATGACGACTATTTCCCAATCGCTACTAAGAAGGCAAAGGTTCACCTCAACACCGAAATTGAAGCCTTTGATTTGGAACACTATAAGGTAAAAATAGCCGGAGATTGGCATAAGTATGATATTATTATCAGTACCCTAGCGCCGGATATTGTGATGAATAATATCTATGGGCCCCTTCGCTGGATGGGACGGGAATTTCATAAATTAGTTCTTCCAATTAAGGAAGTATTCCCCCCGCATATGTACTTCTTATATTTCTGCAGCGACGAGATGTTTACCCGAGTGGTCGAATATAAGAAGTTCTACCAATATGAGTCTCCATCTACCCTCTTGGTATTGGAGGTCCCTTCAACCAAGAATAAACTTTACCCGTTCCCAGTTTTGGCTGAACAAGAGCGCGCTAAAAAATACGTAGATGCTATGCCGCCAAATGTGTACTCGGTAGGACGAATGGGAACATACCGTTACCTGGACGTGGACGATATCATCGCTCAATGTAAGGAGATGGTAGCGAAGATCCTCTCTTAGGCTGGACCGGCGTTATCGTTACTATTTAATCACCGCAGCGGTCCAAGACCGTGTGCGGTAAGGAACGATTACTTCTTTCATGTTGAGCGTTTCCTTTTCAAGCATCGTCATGATCTGCTCAAAACGCTGCGCTCCTGCCTGTGCTTGGATATCATTCACTGAACGCCAAGCATTTAAGTATCGTTCCCTAGCCATGCAGACCTCATGACGACTTTCCACGAACAACGGCTCAGCAAAATGGCCAGTACTGGTTATTGTATCAAACATCTTCACGGTATAATCCGCCGAGCCAGAAGACACCCGTTTTAGTTCTGGAACAATTTCACTAACCTTGCGCTCAACTGCCTTGTGAAACTCTGAGCGCTCAATATCTCTTGGGTTCCAGAGTGCCGTAAAGTGTCCGCCTGGCTTTAACACTCTGGCAAACTCAGGCAATCCTCGTTTCGGATCAACCCAGTGAAAAGAAGAGGCCATTAGTAGCCAATTTGCAAACTCACTTGGCAATCCCGTCTCCTCTCCGCTCCCCTTGCGCCATTCAATTGGAACGCTTTTCATCCCCTCGGCCCGCATTGAATCATTGGGCTCAACCGCAACAACGTTCCACCCATAGGCGTGAAGCTGTTCAGTCAACTTACCGGTACCGGCACCAACATCAGCGATTCGGAAGGAATCCGACGAGCAAGCTCCAACATGCTTCCCCAACAGAGCAAGAACCTCGGCCGAATAACCCGGGCGGTTTGAGTAGTGCTTGGCCAGCTCGGTGAAATCTCCCTGGCTAATCTGTGTCTTCATATGCTTCGCGCAAAATCGCCTTATCCTTGAACACTGCCAGGAAAAGCGGCCGCATAAACTTCTTTAGCACAACTTACCATGCGATCGATTAAATCGGCAAGCGGACCGTTGTTCTGCTTGCGCGCATTACTTTGCATCCAATCTAAGAGCTCGAAGGCATATTCCACTTGTCCGCAGTATTCTGCCAAACAAATTAGTTTTATTACTTTCGGATCAGGAAGCAAGGCAGGACGTTGGATCAGATCACGCAGCCAGGCAAACTGTACGCTATATGCGCGAGGTCGAAATCCCTTTCGGCATGACGAAGTTGCCTCAGGCTGAAACCTCAGTGGCGATTTTCCAGGAGAAATTGTGTCCTGAACTGCCGCATCATAGAGCTGAAGTCCGTGAGCGCTAACAGCGCGCTCTACTTCAGCCCAGGTGTTCATCCAGCGAGCTGGCGACTGAGAGGTAACACGCAAAGTAATGCCAAGAATTCCCGATAATACACTACTTTTCCCCTCAATCTCAGGAGCATCACTGCTTTCACAGCCAACCGAAATAAAGTCAACTTCCTTGATTCCGTAACGTGCCGACCAATCGGAAAGTGTTATGCAATCTAGATTTGATTCCTCTGTGTCGTTTCTAAGCGATGCGAGCGAGCGAGCATCAGATACTCTGATACGATCTGTAATCTGTTCGTTCCAATCCGGAGATGGAACTCGCCTGGAATAGGTTCCTGTAAAGCCCTTAAGTCCCATCGGAAAACAGCGGTATGGTAGCTTTTTTGCTACCGCCACATCATTTTTTCGCTGCGCTTGATCTTTAATCGGCTCAAATGCAAAGACCTCGACTATCTCCTTGGGAAATAACTCCCAGTCTCCCAGTTGAGACTCGCTTGTCCCACATTGAATGATGCGAATCTTTTCGTTCCAAGTACTCAGAACCGGGCCGAGCAGTGTCGAAATCAACAGCCGCTTAGACTGTCTCATATCCGCAATAAATTTGTCGTCTATTACAATTTTATTCTCACTCACTTTACGCTCCTAATTTTATTCTCAATCAGCTTAGTCAGTTCGAGTCGAGTAATTCTCCTAAGATCAGGCCGCGCCCCCAAAAACGTTTGGCGCACGCATTCCTGACCTGCACAATAGAAATCGCGATAATTTTCTGAGCGATAATCACTCTCAAAGTACGGGTGTGTCTCGGTCACAAAGACCGCGTTTGGAGCGGCAAATGCACGCAACCCTAAGCTATTTTTCTCCTCAGGGGAGAGATCAAATCCCCAGCTTTCGTCTTTTAGCTCCTGCTTGTTTAAGGCGATAAGCAGAGGAGCAAACTTGGCCTGATGCATTTCCCTGAGAAGATTCATCCTGTCGGGAAGGGCTCGATGTGGCCCATTGCCTGAGTCAATCCCCTGAGCAATTAAGACACCGTCCGGGGCGAGTCGACCTCGTATGAAACCCAAAAAGTCAGTCATCGCGCTTGGCGATACGTCTAATATATTTGCATTGGAGACAACTACATCAAATTTTTGATCATTGCTCTGAATCTCCTTCGCCCGCCACCAGGGTATCTGTATTGAGACTACCCCGGAGTTGTCGGCAAATGGATTGGATTCCCGACCGCCGGAATTGAGTGGGTAGAGGGTCCTTACATCCTCCATTACCCGCTGCTCAAATTTGGACCCAAACAGATATTGATTGACGTAGTGCATGCACATGTAAAGCGGGGCTTCACGCTCCAACGAGATATATCGCTTCAAGCCAGGAATTCCCCGTTTCAGGGCAAACGGTAACAAGCTGTGTCCTGAGTTTATCTCCAAAACAGAGCTACAATTCGGCCGAAGCCCAATGATTTTTCTAAGGCAGGCCAAGGCTACTAGGCCATCGCTCAGAGGAAGGCTAGGGATTCGTTCCCCAAAAAATGCCAGCTGGAATTGAACAACATCGGACATCATCTCGACGTAGATCTCTAGCTCGCGAGGGGACAATCCGCCCATCTCGGCCATATATGCATCAAAGTTAGTCGGTGAAGAGCTGTTGATGTACTGACCTAGCTGGGAAAGCATGGTGACTTTGATGTCATGGTTATGCGAGTCGTAACAACGATTCGGGGGCGGCAGGCTGGCTCCCTGCTTGTTAGCGAGCCGTTCACATTCTTCGTATAGCGCCATCTCCAACATATCACTTTCTACCTATGAATGTGTTACTGAGCTTGATGCTGAGACTTAACCTTGGCTGTCAACTCTTCCGGCTTGTAATACGTTCTGGAGCCGCCGCGCCTTCCGAACATAGCCTCTTTTACTCCCGACTCACGACAGAAAAATCCATTGCGGAAATTTCTACGATCGTAACACTGACTAAACAAGTCGTGCTTCTCCGTGATCCATACACCATTTTTTAGAGCAAAATATCGTTGATCAGCTGGGTCTAGTCCAAAGTAATTGTCATCAGTGGCAAAACGGGAATCATTTTTTGCAACACCAGCGTAGCACATGAATAGCGGAGCAAACCCTCGCTGATACATCTGATCGTACAAGTGCTCGAGTAAATCATCCTCCCCATTTCTTCCACCGCCGTAGCACTGAGCAAAAAAGATTCCATTTGGTGCTAACTTGCGCTTTACCAATTCCAAATAATCGTCCAGAGCCGGACGGAAATACTCATTTAGATTGGCATTCGACAGAACAACGTCAAATTGCACTGGGTCACGAAGCATCTGCCCCACATTCCACCAGGGGTACTGAACTACCTTCTTCTTTGGAGCAACGGCCTCTAGCACCGCTGAATCAAAGCGGAATTCTCCATGAGCCGCCACTCCAATGAACTCGCCTGCGTAGAGCTGAATGCACTTTTCAATTTCGGGATAGAGGCGCTGGTCGAAAGCTTTATCGAAAAGGAATGTATTTATGTAATGCTGCAACAAGTAGAACGTTTCGCAGGCCTCAATCATCGAGTAGTTTTCCAACTGCGGATGGGCGTTTTTTAAAATGAAGGAGAACAATCCAGACCCCGCTCCAATTTCGAGCACGTTTTTGAAGTTCGGCTTAAGGCCTGCAATTTTTTCGTAGATGCAGAGGGCAGAAAGCATGCTGCTGAACGGCAGAATTATGGGATAGCCTTGAAAATAGATCTGCTGAAAATTCGCGATATCTTTGCAGCTCTGGACCATCACTTGAAGGCTATGTTGATCCAACCCGCCCATCTCGCGCATAAACGCGTCATATCGACAGTCCTGCATTGCATCGAGATAAGCTCGAAGCTGCGGCAGCATAGATAGCTTATATACGAAATGAACGTTATGCCGCTGGGGCAAGCGCCAACTCGGCGAAGCCGCCTTGGCGATTTCTTCGAAATGACGGTAAGTTGGTATGTCGAGCATAAGAAGTTATTGCTCAAAAAGGCTTGAGTTATCAACTAGTTAGTGACGTATAGTTTAAACAACTAGGTATTTGGATGCTGCTGTAAAGCGTTGGGTTGCACTTATCAATTCGCGTCCTTCGTTAAGCCCGCAGCATCCTAAGTCAATTAATAAGCACGAAGACTCTAGACGGAATAGCATCTATGGAATCACTACAGTCTACAAGCGAGAGTGAAGCAAATGTACCCTCGGCTCCCCGCAACCCAGAGGTGGATATGGCGTTGTTTGGAGCTTTGCCGGCACCTCGGCCTGATCCTACTCAGTACCGGAGGAATCGATTTATTGCCTTGGCTCTCTCACCACGGCGCCTTTTAAACTACATCAAGTACAAATACTCCGAGAGAAAGGTCGATCTAAATTACTTGCCGGTATCACTAGATATTGAACCAGTCAGCCGTTGCAATTTCCATTGTACCATGTGTCAAGTCAGCGATTGGCCAAAATTCACTCGAGGGAAGGATCTCTCTGTTGAAGACTTTAAAGCCATAATTGATGAGCAGTACGGATTGCTTGAAATTAAGCTTCAGGGACTCGGCGAACCGACATTGGGTCGCGATAAGTTTTTTGAAATGATTGCATACGCGAGGAAGCGAAATATCTGGGTTCGAACAACTACAAATGCTTCGTTACTGCACCTACACGATAACTATAAGAAATTGATTGATGCTGGTATTAACGAGGTCCAAATCTCATTCGATGGCGCGACTAAGGAGACATTCGAAAGTATCAGACGCGGTTCCAAATTCGAAAAAATAGTTGAGAACTGCAAATTGATTAATCAGTATTGTAATGAGCGTAATTTGCTTCGCACTCGCATGTGGGTCCTGGTTCAAAAACACAATGCCCATGAGTTTTCAGATTTTGTGAGGCTGGCTGCCGAGATGGGCTTTCGGCGGATGACCTATTCGCTCGATCTACATGGATGGGGAATGGAGCGCTGGGAAGAGATCAACGAAGAGGCGCGGATGCGCGATCAAATCAGCTACGATCTTGCGAAAAAGGCGATCGAAGAGGGAAAGCAGCTTGGAGTAGAGGTTACGTTTTGGAAAGCGACTAGCAAGTACAGTACTGCCAGCCCTAAGACGCTCTGTCAGTGGCCGTTTGAACGTGGGTATGTCTCCTCGGATTTGCGTATGGTTCCCTGCTGCACGATAGCTAATCCAGATATTTTCGATCTCGGCTCAGCAAAAAGTGTTAGCGCCATTTGGAACAGCGAGTCATATAAAGAATTCAGACGCGCTCATCTAAATGGAGAGATTCCCAAGGCATGTCAAGAATGCTATGAGGTCAAGGGTAGCAGTCTAAAGATTATTAGATAAGATCGTCGTTCGCGCCATAACAGAAACAATAGTATCTGGCAGCGCGAACTGGATAATGACCCCAGGAATTCTCAAGATTGGTTGACGCTGATCAAATTCAATTACCTCGTGAATTGCAGCTCGCTCTAGCAAGGGTAAATTTCGTTTGCGTTTACCAATCGCTCGGTTACAAATTGTCCGACCTTTTACCAGCATATCCTGGGCTATCTGAACTCGCACTGGCAGAGTTGCTGGCGGATTTCGCGGGATTCTTGAGCCGCCCCCTTCTACCTTACGGAATTCTAGGCATTCACCCATATCAGAGTAAGAATTTTAACATTAGCACCGATGGCTTTCGCTGTAATGGAAATAGCCAGCCTTGGCCACCTAGCAATACCTGTAAGAATATATTCTTTATCGGTGGTTCGACCACTGCCGGGATGATGGTAGCGGACAAAGATACTGTGCCGGCAGCGCTTCAAAGAGCGCTGAGTACTCGTGGAGATCAGTATCAAGTTTATAATTTTGCTGCGGGAAACTACACTCTTAGACATGAAGTGCTAAGATTATTGATTCTTCTGGATCATGGATATATTCCCGACTCAGTAATTTTTCTTGATGGATTCAATGAGTGTTTCTATGCTGCCGGAGGCGATGATTTAGTTAAGGCCTTAGATCACCTCTATCAGAGTGAAAAGAGACGGAGGAAATTTTCCCCTTTATATGCTGCGTTGGATTATACCAAAGAGAGAGTCCTTGGGTTAAATCAGCTGCCGGACAGCGCTTCCTATTCAAACCACGTTAAAGGACTATACCCTGAGCTTTTCAATGACCAGGCGATAGCGGCAGCGTTAGCACTGAGTTTTGAGGACTCTCTACCTCCGCAGTATGAGCAAGTTTCGAAACAATTGGCGCAACGTGTGTGGGAACGATATCTGGCATCAAAGGCCTTAGTTGACGCTCTTAGCAAGCATTACGGGTTCAAGTCGTTATACTTCTGGCAACCTATCCCGTTCTACTCTTGTCAGTCTAAACACCGCATCTTTGAGAAGTTTTACTACTACTATCGAGCTGGAACATTTAGCTACTATATTTACCGTTGGCTCAAACGAAATCGCCTCCCCGAATTGTCAAAGGATTCAGGTTTTTTTTTTTTTTTTTTCTGTGGTGCCGATTATGGGGGGTTTCGGTATTTTTATAATTGTCACTATACTCCCCGATTCTTCCT